>NZ_JAUSNH010000153.1 GCF_030645335.1 Lacisediminimonas sp.
GACAAAACGAGCGCGCGCTGGCCAGGCTGTTGCTGGCGATGGTGTGCAGCCTGCGCGGCAGTGCTTGCGTCTACCAGGGCGAGGAGCTCGGCCTGACCGAAGCCGACATTCCGTTTGAATTGCTGCGCGACCCCTACGGAATCAACTTCTGGCCCGAGTTCAAGGGACGTGACGGCTGCCGCACGCCAATGCCGTGGACTGCCGGCCAGCATGCCGGATTTTCGTCGGCGCAGCCGTGGCTGCCGGTACCCGGCGAGCACTTGCCCTTGTCGGTCGCCGAGCAGCAGCAGGACCCCGCTTCGGTGCTGAATTTTTTCCGTAATTTCACGCAGTGGCGGCGCGCCCATGCTGCGCTGTCGCGTGGCGACATCCACTTCCTGGATGCGCCTGAGCCGGTGCTGATGTTTTCGCGCGCACTGCAAGGCGAAGCGATGCTGGCGGTGTTCAATCTCGGGCCCGATCCGGTTACGCTGTGTGTGCCGGCGGGTGTCACGCCGCTCGCCGGTCATGGGCTTGGCGGCGCGCTGCAGCCAGGCGGCATGCTGAGGCTGGCCGGCTACGATGGATTTTTCGGCCAGCTGCCACCGACCCAGGGATGAGCATGCTCGATCGCGCCACGGTAGATTCCTTGATGAGCGGTACTCACACCGATCCTTATGCGGTGCTGGGCATGCACACCCTGCAGCAGCAATTATGGGTGCGGGCCTTGCTGCCGGGCGCTGGCAGCGTCGAAGTGATCGAGACCCGCAGCGGGCGTTGCCTGGCGAGCCTGGTGCGCCATGAAGGCAGCGATCTGTTCGAAGGGGTGGTGCCGCGCCGGCGCAATCACTTCGCCTATCAATTGCGCATCGATTGGGGCACGCACCGGCAATTGCTGGATGATCCCTACCGCTTCCCGCCGCAGTTGCGCGAAATGGACGTCTGGCTGTTTTCCGAAGGCAATCACCAGCGTCCCTACGAGTTCCTGGGCGCGCATCCGATACAGGTCGAGGGCGTTCCGGGCGTGCGCTTTGCGGTATGGGCGCCGAATGCGCAGCGGGTGTCGGTGGTGGGCAGTTTCAATAATTGGGATGGGCGCAGGCACATGCTGCGCTTGCACCGCGCTTGCGGTGTGTGGGAATGCTTTGTGCCGCATGCCGGGCAGGGCGATCTCTATAAATTCGAAATCCTGGCCGCCAATGGCAGCTTGCTGCTGAAGGCCGATCCATATGCATTCCGCGCCGAGATCCGGCCGCAAACGGCATCGGTGGTGCAGCGCTTGCCGTCGTGGATTGCGCCGACCGAAGAGCGGCGCTTGGCCAACGCCCATGCCGCGCCGATCAGCATCTATGAAGTGCATCCGGGTTCCTGGCGTCGCAATAGCGACAATGGGTGGCTCAGCTACGACGAGATGGCACAGCAACTGGTCGGCTATGCCAAGGACATGGGATTCACCCATATCGAGCTGATGCCGGTGCATGAGCATCCGTTCGATGGTTCCTGGGGTTACCAGCCGACCGGACTGTATGCGCCGACCGCCCGCTTCGGCACGCCGGAGCAGTTTTCCAGCCTGGTGGCGCGCGCGCATGAGCAGGGCATCGGCGTGCTGATCGACTGGGTGCCGGGACACTTCCCGGACGATCCGCACGGACTGGCGCGCTTTGACGGCTCCCATCTGTATGAACATGCCGATCCGCGCGAGGGCTTCCACCAGGACTGGAATACGCTGATCTACAACTTCGGCCGCAACGAGGTACGCAATTTCCTGGTCGGCAATGCGTTTTACTGGATCGAGCGTTTCGGCATCGATGGGCTGCGCGTGGACGCGGTGGCGTCAATGCTGTACCGCGACTACAGCCGGGCCGAGGGGCAATGGGTGCCCAACCAGTTTGGCGGGCGTGAGAACCTGGAAGCGATCGCTTTCCTGCGCCAGGCCAACCAGGTCATTTCGCGCGAACGCGGCGAAGCGGTGACGATGGCGGAGGAGTCGACCAGCTTTCCCGGCGTGTCGCATGCGGTGGACAATGGCGGACTGGGCTTCAGCTACAAGTGGAACATGGGCTGGATGAACGATACCCTGCGCTACATGCAGAAGGATCCGGTCCATCGCCGCCATCATCACGACCAGATGACCTTTGGCCTGATGTATGCGTTCAGCGAAAATTTCGTGCTGCCCCTGTCGCATGACGAGGTGGTGCACGGCAAGGGCTCGCTGCTGTCGCGCATGCCGGGTGACGAATGGCAGCGCTTTGCCAACCTGCGTGCGTATTTTGGTTTCATGTGGGGCCATCCCGGCAAGAAGCTGCTGTTCATGGGCGGCGAGTTCGGCCAGGTCGGCGAATGGAATGCCGACCGCAGCCTGGACTGGCACTTGCTGGAGCGGCCGCTGCACCAGGGCATGCAGCGCCTGGTGCGCGATCTCAACCGGGTGCTGCATGATTTTCCGGCGCTGCACCGGGTCGACTTCAATCCGACCGGCTTCGAGTGGCTGGTTCCCGACGATCACGAAAACTCGGTGCTGGCGTTCGCCCGCCACGACGGTGCGGGCGGTGTCGTGATCGTGGCCTGTAACTTCACGCCGGTGACGCGGCATGATTATCGCATCGGCGTGTCGCAGCCCGGCGCTTATCGGGAAATCATCAATACCGACAACATCGTGTACGGCGGAAGCGGCGCCGGCAACGGGTCGGTGCACAGCGCGCAGCAGCATGCGCACGGACGCAGCGATTCCCTGTCGCTGACCTTGCCGCCGCTGGCGACCGTGATGCTGGTGCGCGAGGGTGGGCAGTAATGCCTGGCCGGCTTGCCGCAGGCAGCATTGCTGCGTTGGGCGCTTGCTGGGACGGGGCGGGCGTTAATTTTGCGCTGGTGGCGCCCAATGCGCAGGACGTGGTGCTGTGCCTGTTCGACGAGGACGGCAAGGAGACCGGTCGTCACCACATGGCGGGTTGCGAAAACGGCGTCTGGCACGGTTATCTGCCCGATGCCGCTCCCGGCGCCATCTATGCTTACCGCGTGCATGGCGAGTACGCGCCGCAACGTGGCCATCGCTTCAATCCTGCCAAGCTGCTGCTCGATCCGTATGCGCGCGAAGTGGTCGGCGCTTACCGGGGGCAGGACGCATTCCTTGGCGACCGGGCCGATGACACCGGCGCTATCGCGCCCAAGGCGCGGGTGGTGCGCGACAGCCGCAGCCATCGCAGCGACGCCCCCCGCATTTCGCTGGGTGATACCGTGCTGTACGAGGCGCATGTAAAGGGAATGACACGCTTGCATCCGGCGGTGCCGGAAGCCTTGCGTGGCAGCTATGCGGGCCTGGCGCACCCGGCGGTGCTGGACCACTTGTGCCAGCTTGGCGTGACGGCCATCAATTTGTTGCCGGTCCACGCCCGCGCCGACGAAGCCCGGCTGCTAAAGAGCGGACTGACCAACTATTGGGGCTATAACAGCATCGGTTTTTTCGCGCCGGAGCCGCGCTACTGGTCCGGGCGGCAAGGCAGCTCGCCGGTCAGTGAATTCCGCGACATGGTGACGGCCTTCCATGCGCGCGGACTGGAAGTCATTCTCGACGTGGTCTACAACCATACGGCGGAGTCCGACGAGCTGGGCCCCACGCTGTCGCTGCGCGGCATCGACAATGCGCTGTATTACCGGCTCGACCCGGACGATCCTGCGCGCTACGAAAACTGGGCCGGTTGCGGCAACGTACTGAACCTGATGCAGCCGCGCGTTTTGCAAATGGTGATGGACTCGCTGCGCTACTGGGTCCAGCAGATGCATGTCGATGGTTTTCGCTTTGACCTCGCCACCATCCTGGCGCGCGACGCGCATGGATTCCATGCCTGCTCGCCGTTCATGGCGGCGATCGGCCAGGATCCGGTCTTGTCGCAGGTCAAGCTGATCGCCGAGCCCTGGGACATTGGACACGGTGGTTACCAGCTTGGCCGGTTTCCGCCTGGCTGGCTGGAATGGAATGACCGCTACCGGGACGACATGCGACGCTTCTGGCTGCGTGGCGGCAGCCTGGGTGACTATGCGCGGCGCTTTGCCGGTTCCAGCGACCTGTTCCGGCATGACCATCGCTTGCCGCTGTCGACCGTGAACTTCATGACCTCGCATGACGGCTTTACGCTGCACGACCTGGTCAGTTACCGTCACAAGCACAACCAGGCCAACGGTGAAGGCAACCGCGACGGCCATCACGAGAACCTGAGCACCAACTGCGGCGTCGAAGGCGAAACGCCGGACCTGGACGTGAACCGCCTGCGTGGCGCGCTCAAGCGCGCAATGCTGGCCACGCTGCTGTTTTCGCAGGGCACGCCGATGCTGCTGGCCGGCGATGAAATCGGCCATAGCCAGCGCGGCAACAACAATGCCTACTGCCAGGATAATGAAACCACCTGGCTCGACTGGCAGAAGGCGGACACCGGCCTGTGCGACTATGTCGCCCGGCTGATCCGACTGCGCGCTGAACTGCCGGCCCTGCGCCATGATGTCTGGCATGAAGAGCAAGCGGGGGGCGCGGTTGACATTGCATGGTTGGCGGCCGACGGCCCGCCCCTGCAAGCGGCGCAGTGGGAGCATGAGAAGCGCATGGCGATCCGGCTGGATGAGCTGGGCGGCCGCAGTTGCCTGCTGCTGGTCAACGCCAGCGCCAGCGCCTGCGACTTCCGCCTGCCTGCGGGCAAATGGCAATGGCTGTTATGCAGTGCCGATGCGGGCGAACAGTGCGCGCGCTTGCTGGATGGCCCGGTCTGCGTTATCGCCAACACCGTGGTGTTGGCGGTCAGCATGCGCGACGATGGCGATGCAGGACGACATTGAGACGATAGCGATTACCCGACAATAAGCCAAAACAAAGGACCAGGAAAATGGACCACTCGATCGAAGAAACCGAACGCATGATACTGAGCCGCCAGCTGCCCAAGCGCACTGTTGCGCTGGTGTTGGCCGGCGGCCGCGGATCACGGCTGATGGACTTGACCGACCGGCGCGCCAAGCCTGGCGTTTTCTTCGGCGGCAAATTCCGCATCATCGATTTCGTGCTGTCGAACTGCATCAACTCGGGCATCCGACGCATCGGCGTGGCAACCCAGTACAAATCGCATTCGCTGCTGCGCCACCTGCAGCGCGGCTGGAGTTTCCTGCGCGGCGAAGCCAATGAATTCATCGACCTGTTGCCGGCACAGCAGCGCGTCAATGAATCCTACTGGTACCGTGGCACGGCTGACGCGGTGTACCAGAACATCGACATCCTGCGTTCCTATAATCCGGAATACATCCTGGTGCTGGCCGGCGACCATATCTACAAGATGGATTATTCGATGATGCTGCTGGACCATGTGGAACATGGGCGCGGCTGCACCGTTGGTTGCATCGAAGTGCCACGCCACGAAGGCACTGCGCTGGGCGTGATGGCGATCAACGAGCAGCGCCAGATCACCGAGTTCCTGGAAAAGCCGGCGGACCCGCCGGCCATGCCGGGCCGGCCCGACACGGCGCTGGGCAGCATGGGCATTTACGTATTCAACGCCAATTACCTATACCAGTTGCTCGAAGACGACCTGGCCGACGAACATTCCAGCCACGACTTCGGCAAGGACGTGATTCCGCGCGTGGTCAGGGACGGCAACGCCGTGGCGCATCCGCTGTCGATGTCATCGGTGCCGCGCAAGAGCGGTATTGCACCGTATTGGCGCGATGTCGGTACGGTGGATGCCTTCTGGGCCGCCAACCTGGACCTGGCGTCCAACATGCCGGAATTGAACCTGTACGACCGCGAGTGGCCGATCTGGACTTACCAGGAACAACTGCCGCCAGCCAAGTTCGTGCCTGATGAGAGCGGTACGCACGGCAAGACGGCCAACATCCTGATTTCCGGCGGCTGCATCGTCGCCGGCTCGGACATCACGCAGGCAGTCATTTTCTCGAACGTGCGCATCCATTCCTACTGCAAGATCGTGCAGGCGGTGATTCTTCCGCAGTCTGTGATCGGCAAGCATTGCCGCTTGAAAGGGGTGGTCGTCGATCGGGGCTGCACGATTCCGGACGGCACGGTAATCGGTGAAGACGCGCAGGCCGACGCCGCTCGTTTCTATCGTAGCGACAATGGCGTCGTGCTGGTCACGAGTGAAATGCTGGAGAGGCTGGCGAGGGCTTGATGCGGGTATTGCATGCCTGTAGCGAGGTCTATCCGCTACTCAAGACCGGCGGCCTGGCCGATGTCACCGGCGCCCTGCTGCCGGCGCTCGCACGCGTTGGATGTGACGTGCGCATGGTGCTGCCCGGCTTTCCATCCATCCTGGCCGGTATCGGGCCGACCCGTGAGGTGGTGGTCTTGCATGACCGCTTCGGCGCCGACCGGGTAGGGCTGCTGCTCGGGCAACTTCCCAGCGGCGTGCCGGCCTATGTGATCGACGCACCGGCACTGTATGCCCGCGAGGGCAATCCTTATGCCGATGCTGGCAATACCGCCTATCCGGATAATTACCGGCGTTTTGGCTTGCTGGCATGGGTCGCTGCCGACCTTGCGGCCGGGCTCGATCCCGGCTGGCAGGCGCAAATCGTGCACGGTCATGACTGGCATGCGGGGCTGGCGCCGGCCTACCTGAAAGCCTGGGAACGGGCCAACGGCAAGCGTGCCGCCGCCAGCGTGCTCACGGTGCACAACCTGGCTTACCAGGGCGTATTTGATGCCGGTGTGTTTCCCGAACTGGGCCTGCCGGCGGACTATTTCGCCATGCATGGGATGGAGTATTACGGCCAACTGTCATTTTTGAAAGCAGGCCTGTTTTTTGCGGACAAGCTGACCACGGTCAGTCCCAGCTATGCGCTTGAAATCCAGTCGCCCGAGCAAGGCTGTGGATTGGAGGGACTGCTGCATGACAGGGCAAGCGACCTGACCGGTATCCTGAATGGCGTAGACTATGAGGTCTGGAGTCCGGCGGCAGATGAATTGATTGCCGCCCGCTACGATGCCAGCAAGCCTGGCGGCAAGAAAGTATGCCGCCGCGCGCTACAGAAAGCGGGCTCACTGCGTCCGCAGGATAATGCACCGGTATTTGGCGTGGTCAGTCGCCTGACTGAGCAAAAAGGCTTGCACCTGCTGCTGGCGGCGCTGCCCGCTATCGTCGCGCGCGGCGGGCAGCTGGTCTTGCTGGGTAGCGGTGACGGTTGGATGGAAGATGCCTTCCGGGAAGCTGCCTTGCGTTATCCCGGCGCCGTCCAGGTTGAAATTGGCTACGATGAAGTACGCTCGCATCAAATCGTGGCCGGCGCCGATGTGATCCTGGTGCCGTCCCGCTTCGAGCCATGCGGGCTGACCCAGCTTTACGCGCTGGCTTACGGCACGCTGCCGCTGGTGCGCCGGGTTGGCGGACTGGCCGATTCCGTAGTCGATTGCACGCCAGCGACGCTGGCGGACAATAGCGGCACCGGTTTCGTTTTCGACGAATTCAGCGAGGCCGCATTTTCGCTGGCCGTGGACCGGGCGTTCGCGCTCTACGAGGCGCCGGCACAGTGGCAACAGGCGCAGCGCAATGCAATGCGTGCCCATTTCGGCTGGGACGATGCAGCCCGGAAAATGCTGCCGATCTACCAGCGATTGCTTGGCCAATGAAGGACAAGCTTGCGCAATCAACCGCTATGACAAGCCATAAAAGCAATGAACATCACTGAATTCAATTTCGAACATTACGATAACGATACGGCGGCGCTGAAGAAGTCGATCGCCGACAAGCTGGTCTACGCCATCGGCAAGGATCCCACTACGGCAAGTCCGCAGGACTGGCTGCAAGCGACCGAACTGGCCGTGCGCGACCGCCTGGTCGAACGCTGGATGAAGACCACCCGCGCCGCCTATGAGCAGGATGCCAAGCGGGTGTACTACCTGTCGATGGAATTCCTGATCGGCCGTACTTTCACCAATGCGGCACTGGCGCTGGGCGTACATGGGCAGGTCCGCGACGCGCTGGCCTCGCTCGGGGTGGACATTGAAGAAATCGCCAACAAGGAGCCGGACGCAGCGCTGGGCAATGGCGGCCTTGGCCGGCTGGCTGCCTGCTTCCTCGACTCAATGGCGACACTGGGCATCGTCGGCATGGGCTATGGCATTCGCTATGACTATGGCATGTTCCGGCAGCAGATCATCGACGGCAACCAGGTCGAGAGCCCGGACTATTGGCTGTCAGGGGGCAACCCGTGGGAATTTCCGCGCCCTGAAGTGGAGTATCGGGTGCGCTTTGGCGGACATACCGAGCATCGCGGCGACGAGGTGCACTGGGTTGGCACGCAAGATGTGCTGGCCACCGCCTACGACACGATCATCCCTGGCTATGCGACCGAAGCGACCAATACACTGCGCTTGTGGTCGGCGCGCGCCACTACCGAAATCAATCTCTCCGCTTTCAACCAGGGCAATTATTTCGGCGCAGTCGAAGAAAAGAACCATTCCGAAAACGTCTCGCGCGTTCTGTATCCGGACGACTCGACCCTGTCGGGTCGTGAGTTGCGTTTGCGCCAGGAATATTTTTTCGTTTCCGCCAGCCTGCAGGACATGTTGCACCGTCATCTGCTCAAGCATGCCGACCTTGCCGGTCTCGGTAAAAGCATAGCGATCCACCTGAACGATACGCACCCGGTGCTGGCCGTGCCGGAATTGTTGCGCCTGCTGCAGGACGAACACAAGCTGGCCTGGGCCCAGGCGTGGGCCATCGCGCAGGAAGTGTTTTCCTATACCAACCATACCCTGATGCACGAGGCGCTGGAGACCTGGCCAGTAGACATGCTGGGCCGGGTACTGCCACGCCACCTGCAAATCATTTTCGACATCAATGCCACCTTCCTGGCCAGCGTCACCGAGCAGTTCGGCTCCGACATCGAATTGATGCGGCGGCTGTCGCTGATCGACGAGAGCGGCGAGCGGCGGGTGCGCATGGCTTACCTGGCGGTGGTCGCCAGCCACAAGGTGAACGGCGTTTCAAAATTGCATTCGGATTTGATGAAGCAGTCGATCTTTGCCGACTTCGCGCGGGTGTTCCCGCAGCGCTTCAACAACAAGACCAACGGCATCACGCCGCGGCGCTGGCTGGCCCAGGCCAACCCGCCGCTGGCAAAGCTGATCGACGAGCGTATCGGCCCGGACTGGCGGCGCGACCTGAACCAGCTCGGCGGACTGAAGTCCTGCGTCGACGATGCCGGATTCGTGCAGCAATTCGCCAATGCCAAACAGCAGAACAAGCTGCGGCTGGCAAGCTGGGTGCAATCGAACATGGGACTGGTGCTTGATCCGGACTCCATGTTCGACGTGCAGGTCAAGCGAATCCATGAATACAAGCGGCAGTTGCTCAATGTGTTGCACGTGATTACGCGCTACAACCGGATCATCCAGGATCCGGAAGCGGTGCATGTGCCGCGTACCGTGATTTTCGCCGGCAAGGCGGCTTCGGCTTATCACATGGCCAAGCTGATCATCAAGCTGATCAATGACGTTGCCGCCAGGGTCAACAATGATCCGGTCGTCGCCGGCAGGCTCAAAGTGCTGTTCATCCCGAACTACAGCGTCAGCCTGGCTGAGCTGATCATCCCGGCTGCCAATCTGTCGGAGCAGATTTCGCTGGCCGGCACCGAGGCGTCCGGCACCGGCAACATGAAACTGTCGCTGAACGGCGCACTGACCATCGGAACGCTCGATGGCGCCAACATCGAGATACTGGAACAGGTCGGGGCTGACAATATCTTCATCTTTGGCAATACCACGCCCCAGGTGCAGGACATCCGCGCGCACGGCTACCATCCGCGCCAGATCTATGAAACCAATGCCGAACTCAAGCTGGCGCTGAACCAGGTCCGCGATGGATTTTTTTCGCCGGACGACAAGGGCCGTTTCCAGGCGATCTTTGACACACTGGTCAATTTTGGCGACCACTACCTGTTGTTGGCCGACTATGCCCGCTACCTGAAGGCGCAGGAACAAGCCGACGACCTGTACCGCAGCCCGGCGATGTGGAACCGCAAGGCATTGCAGAACGTGTCCGGCATGGGGCCGTTCTCGTCGGATCGCACCATTGCCGATTATGCCAACGATATCTGGCGGGTAAAGCCAGTGCGCATCTAGCGCCTTCTTGACGCGCAGGACTGGTATCCCGGGCCGGGTAATCGTCCGCGCCCAAGCTCGGCTCAGGCAGTTGCGACTTGCAGCAATGCGGCAATCCGCTCGCGCACGCAGGCCACCGCATCGACGCTGCGCATTATTTCGTAGCCACGCTGTTCCAGTGCAAGTCGCTGCCCGTCATTGGCCAGCAAACGCATGCAGGTATCGACCAGATGCTCATAGGGCGCGGCCGCGACCGCATCACGGAACAAGGGATCGATGTCGGTGTGCGGCCCGACTTCTGCCACCACCGCCTTGCGGTTTGCCAGCAGATAGGACACGCGCACGATCTCGAAAATGTGGGCGTCGTACGCATGCAGGTTGAGCACGATGCGCGCACGTGCAATCAGCGCGTCGCGCTGTGGGCCGTAGCAATCGGTTTCGACATGCAGGTTCACGCCACGCGCCCGGAGTTCGTCGAGTATCAGCCGCCGCCGGTTCGCCAGGGTGCCGTAAAACAGCACATCGATATCCTGCTTTT
>NZ_JAUSNH010000155.1 GCF_030645335.1 Lacisediminimonas sp.
CAAACTGCGGCAGAGACTGCAGCAACAACAGCAGGACCGAGGCAGCATTCAGGACAGATCATGTCCCCATCGTCTAGAGGCCTAGGACATCACCCTTTCACGGTGAGTACAGGGGTTCGAATCCCCTTGGGGACGCCAGTACCAAGCCCGTATCAGGGCTAGCGATTCGACAGTGAATCGTGACTTACCTGATACAGGTTTTAAATCAGCAAGCTCGATACAAGCCGCCTAGTGCGGCTTTTGTCGTTTTTGCGACGTTACTTTTAATTCCACTTTTTTGCTTTTCGAGATGCGTGTGGATTGGCTGTCATCTGCCCTAGATCAGATCGACAAGGTCCCGCAAATGCGCTGCGGTTTGTGGAAGCCCTCGTACCTCAAGTAATTCAATAAGCGTTCTGGCCGAGCACGCCGGTCGCTCCCAACGGCTGCGCATCTTTTTTATCGCGCTCAGCGCAGGGAATTCATGCAGCATTATTTGATTAAGCACGAATTCATCTGGCGTTTGTAGCGCGATGCCAAACAGGTCCAGGCTTGCCCGGGGAAAGTCTTTTTCGTTCCAGGTGACGATCGCGTCTGCATGTCCTGCAATCGCAGCAGCCAATACGTGCCGGTCGTTCGGATCGGGCAGCGTCAAGCCATCAATCAAATGCTCGTAACCCATTACCAGACAGTCAGGGATTGCTGATTCCATCGCATCTGCAGCAGACTTGATTTGCTCGATCATCAAGGGTCTGCTTGCGTGCAGTGACCTTGTCCATTCATCACGGATGTGGGTCGTCCATTTCGCGCTATAGAGATCCGCGTGAGCCAGGCTAAGCAGCAAATCGCGAAGCAAGCGGGGAAACAGCACGTTCGCATCCAGCACGGCAGTGTAGCGCGCACTGCCTGCCATGCTAGAGATCCTCCCCGAGCTCCTGCGACAGGCGATTCAATTTCCTGAGGCCTTCCTCGGATCGCTTTTTTTGCTCTGCCTGATAGCGCTTTAGCTCGCTGAATTCGATACGCCGGTGGCGGTTCACCAGTCGGCAGCTGATTCGTCCGGCTTCAATTTCCTTGACGACAAACGGCCGGGATACATTCAGAAAGCTCGCCGCGTCCTGCGTGGTCAGTTCAAGTTTCTGCGGTACCAATAGCATTGGTTCACGCTTGGCCATCTGCCGCAGAATGTCGGCAAAAAAACGCAAGGCACGGGGCGGCAGGGTCAGCACCGGTGCCGGGGCGCCGTCGGCGTCGGGTACCTCGATAGTTACCTTGATAGTCGCAGCATTGGAGTGATCTAATGCAGCCATCAGGCAGGCGGTGGCAACGCCAGCCATCTCCGCTTCTGCCGCAGTCGCTGGGTCGAGAATTTGTTGCGTCACTGTGTGCTCCTATTGCTCATCGGAAACAAAGAACATCCTTGATTCCAAATTCGAAATATACGCAACAAACGCAGTGTTCGCAACGGTGGGTTTCGCCGTGCACGCCGGGAGGGGGGATGTGGGATGTCACTTGTCGGCTGTCCTGCCTGAAGTCGAGGCACGAGCCGGGATTAGCGCCACGCAGCAGAACTGCACTGCGCAACCGTTGAACGCAGCGCTTGATTGGCCGCGTTCACGCCGTGGCAGGCTTCAATGGATGAGTAGTCAACCGCCGCATCCGCGCCGCAGATGATCGCCGAGCGCATGACGGTCTTGACGACTTCATCGGGCAGCGCGCCGCTGGTGAGTCGCACTGCGACGAATGGTTTGCAGCGATGAACCGAGTGGGCGCGCACCATCCGCAACAAGTCGAACATCCTGCTATCGTCGAATTGCAGCGTCGCCACGATCGCGTGGAACGGCTGCACCTCCATCATGTGCTGCGCGTGTTCGAACGAATGGCAAAACAATACACTGGTCTGGAAGTCGCCAATGGCGTCCGTGAACTTCTGCCGCACACCCGGCCTGAGTGCCACGAGTATGGTCTGTTGCGGGTCCTCTGCCATTGTTCACCTATGGATCTGTTGATCGCGATGATCTGCTGGACGCAGCGGCAGTGGCCCGCACAAGCTGCGCAATTTGCTGGCTGCAAGTAACATGATGGCGCACAGAGCTTACTCCAAGGTAAGCGCAAAATGCAGGTTCTTTATATTGATGCTGAACAACTGAGCGGTGTCTGTCAGCTAAATCCCTAGATTGGCCCCTCTAAAAAATACCAGGGCAGTGTCCGCTGTCATTGCAAGCCATCCAGCCATACATTCACTCACTTATCCATGAAACGTAGTCCGCAAATGAAGCACGATCTCGCCATGATTGAATGGCGGGGCAGATCCATCGGCATTGAACACCAGTGGATCAACCGTGAACGCAGCGGCGCGCCCTTGCTGCTTTTCCTGCATGAAGGCCTGGGCTCCCTGTCCTTGTGGCGTAATTTCCCGGCGCGGCTGTGCGATGCGGCGGGCGTGCAGGGATTGGTGTTTTCGCGCTACGGCTACGGCCGCTCAAGTACCCGTCCGGCCCACGAGCAGTGGGGCGGCGACTTCATGCAGGTGCAGGCGCTGGAATTGATTCCTGCTTTCCTGGCTGCGGCTGGCGTGCCGGCCGAGCAGGAACTTTGGCTGTTCGGTCATAGTGACGGCGGCTCCATCGCATTGATCATGGCCGCGCACAATCCGTCGCGTTATTGCGGCGTCATCGTTACCGCGCCGCATACGTCGATTGAGTCGCTGACGGCGCAAGGTGTTGCGTGCGCACGCCAGGCGTTCGAGGACGGTGGGTCGCGTGCTGCGCTGGCGCGTCATCATGATGATGCGCAATCGGTAGTGACAGGCTGGGCCGATAGCTGGCTGACGCCCGACGGCCTGGCATGGACGATAGAACCGCTGCTGGCGTCGATCACTTGCCCGGTGCTGGCGATACAGGGCGAGCAGGATGCGTTCGGTACGCTGGAGCAGGTGCGCGTGATCCGGCGCCAGGCGCCGCAGACGCAATTGCTGGAACTGGAAGGCCGCGGTCATGTGCCGCATTTCGAGGACCCACAAGCAGTGATCCGGGCCAGTGTGTCTTTTATCCGGTCGGTATCGCAGGCGCGGGCGGCGCACGCCTGATCGTCAGCACGGATTTCAGGAAATCTCGATCTTGCCCAGGTCGCCCTGCAATTTATTCAGGTGATAGAGCAAGGACACCTTGTCGTCGAAGCCGAAGTTGAGCAGCGCCTGGCGGTAGAACTCGCGGATTCCCGGCTGCAGCCCTTCCCAGAATTGCCGGCCTTCTGGCGTCAATACCACTTGCCGCGCACGGCGATCCTGCGTGTCGGCTACCCGCTCGACATGACGTTCCCGTTCCAGTCGCTTGAGTACGCCATCCAGGCTCTGGCGGCTGACCACCAGGTATTCAGCCAGGTCGGTGAATGACATTCCGGCCCGCGCCTGCGGCCTCGACAGTGCGCCAAGCACCGCCCACTGCACGCCGGTAATGCCGATCTTGGTGGTTTGCCGTTGCAGGGTATTACCCACCTGGAACAGGCGAAAGAAAAGCCGGTTGTTGATGTCGCTGGCGGCCGGGTCCGGCCCGGCTTGCTCAATGTCGCTTTTCATCCTGATCCTTTTCTTGCCGGTGTCCCGCCCGCTGGTGCCGGACGCAAGCCGATTGCCGTACCAGGGCAAAGACCCGAAATACATCATGGTCTTGATATGGTTTGCGTCCGCCTCGCTTCTGCATCGTCAGGTTCTATTCTATGTACAATCCGGGATATTGAGTCGGCTCGATGAGAATATAAGTAAAGTGATTTACATATATTTTCTGTTCTGACTAAAATGCAATAACCACAAAATTACCGGAGACCCGTATGCAAGCGTTCCCTCGACTGATGGCACCACTTGAGCTTGGATTCACGACGCTGCGCAATCGCATCGTCATGGGCGCCATGCATACGCGGCTGGAGACGCTGGATCGTCCCAACGAGCGGCTGGCGGCCTTCTACGGCCGGCGGGCGCAGGGGGAGGCCGGCCTGATCCTGACCGGCGGTTATGCACCCCATCCCCTTGGCGTTTTCGAGCCCGGCGCGCCCTTGCTCTGCGAGGCCAGCCAGCTCGGCGAGCATCGTGCCATTACGGCTGCCGTGCATGCGGCCGGCGGCAAGATCGCGATGCAGATTGTCCATACCGGACGCTATGCCAAGGTGGAAGGCTGCGTGGCGCCCTCTGTCGGCCGGGCGCGGATCAACCCGATTGCGCCGCGCGCGATGAGTACCGAGGAAGTCTGGTCGAGCATTGCCGATTTCGCGCATACCGCGTCGCTGGCCCAGCAAGGCGGCTATGACGGCGTCGAGATCATGGGGTCCGAGGGTTACCTGATCAATGAATTCACCGCATCCTTTACCAACCAGCGGACCGACGAATTCGGCGGCGATTTCGAAAACCGCATCCGCTTTCCGCTGGAGATCATCAAGGCCGTACGCCGCGCCACGGGCGATCGTTTCCTGATCATTTACCGCATCTCCGCCATCGACCTGGTCGACGGTGGCATGAACGGTGACGAAGTCGCCGCGCTGGCGCGCAGGGTCGAACAAGCCGGCGCCAACATGTTCAATACCGGCATCGGCTGGCATGAATCGGCGGTGCCCACGATTGCGGCTTCGGTGCCGCGCTCGGCCTGGGCGTTTGCGGTTGCCAACGTCAAGCGCGCAGTCAATATTCCTGTGATTGCCTCGAACCGGATCAATACTCCCCAAGGCGCGGAGGAATTGATCGAATCGGGCGCTGCCGACATGGTGTCGATGGCGCGGCCGATGCTGGCCGACCCGGATTTCGCGCAGAAGACGCGGCTGGGCAAGTCCGATCAGATCAACACGTGCATCGCCTGCAACCAGGCATGCCTGGACCGGATCTTTACCGAGCAGACAGCGACTTGCCTGGTCAATCCGCGCGCCGGACGCGAGATAGAATTTTCCGATCGCCCGAGCGAGCAGCCCAAGCGCCTGGCTGTGGTGGGCGCCGGCCCGGCCGGAATGGCCTTTGCGATCAACGCCAGCGAACGCGGCCACAGCGTGACCTTGTTCGAGTCCGCTGCCACCCTGGGCGGGCAATTGAACCTGGCCAAGGTGGTGCCCGGCAAAGCCGAGTTCCACGAAATGCTGCGCTACTTCCGCGTGCGCCTGGCGGCACTGGAGGTCGATGTCAGGCTGGGCCATGCACCGACGGCGGAAGAGTTGGCCAAGGGCGGTTTCGACCAGATCATCATCGCCACCGGCGTGCGGCCGCGCACGCCTGAACTGGCCGGTGTCGATCATCCGAAAGTCATGTCGTATATCGATGTGCTGGCCTCGCGCAAGCAGGTCGGCAAGCGGGTCGCCGTGATCGGTGCTGGCGGCATCGGCTTCGACGTCGCCGAATTCCTGGTTGGCGACCGCGAAGAATCCGAGTCGGCGGCGAAATTCCTTGCAACATGGGGCGTGGATGCGACGATTGCCACCGATGGCGGATTGCTCCCCGGCCAGGTTGAAAGCACAGCACCGTCGCGCCAGATCACGATGTTCCAGCGCAAGAACGAGCCGCTCGGACGCCGCCTGGGCAAATCGACCGGCTGGATCCTGAAGTCGCGGCTGAAGAAAGCAAACGTCCAGATGGTGCAGGGCGCCAGCTACGAGTCCGTGGACGACCAGGGACTTCACTACACCGTCAACGGCGAGCACAAGGTGCTGGATGTGGACACCGTCGTACTGTGCGCCGGACAGGAATCCGAGCGCAGCCTGTTTGAACAGTTGAAGGCAAGTGGCGCCAAGGTTCAAATCATCGGCGGCGCCGATGTCGCGGCCGAGCTCGACGCATTGCGGGCAATCGACCAGGCCACGCGGCTGGCTGTGGCAATATAGCCTGGCTGGCAGGTGCGTTTGGCGGCGGTCGTGCGACGCACCATCTGCACGCCGCCTATTTCATCAATTCGGGGATCGGGCCGGACTGGTCAGGCAACCGGGCCGGTGCATCACCGGCACCGGCTGCTTCACGCCAGCCTGCACATGCTGTAAAACGACAGGTGTGCTTGCATCGCCGTGATCAGTAAGCCCAATTCCGCCAAATTCAACCCAATAAGCAAGAGGCATCCTCATGTTCGTCGATGATTCCATCCGCAGCCTTTCCGTCACGCAGATCGAAACTGCATTTGCCAAGGCGATCGAAGAGCTGACCGGCAATGCTTGTGAGGTCAGGATTCACAATCTCTATGTTCCGCCCGGCGGACTGGGTTCGATTGCGATGAAATTCGGACGTCCCGGCCCGGCTTTCCATTACGAAGGAAACGTCCACGACGTCGGCCGGCCGATCGAGTGAAGCCCGCGCTTTTGTCGATCGCGCACAAGGCATGACGCACAAGGCATGACGCACAAGGCATGACGCACAAGGCATGACGCACAAGGCATGACGCACAAGGCGCAAGCAGCAAGGAACCAGCAAGCACACCGGAGACATGCAACATGACGAAGCCCCAGTCAGCACCCAAGCAAGTGGTCGAAGTTTCCGGTCTGCCCAAGCCGCGTGGCGTATGGTCGGTTGCGGTCACGGCAACGCCCGGACGTCTGGTATTTGTGTCCGGATTGCTGTCCAAGGACAGCGACGGCGAAGTGGTCGGGATCGGCGACATGGCCGCCCAGATGGAGCAGGTCTTGAAGAACCTGGAACTGGCAATGCAGAGCGCCGGCGGAACGCTGGACGATATCGTCCGGGTCGATCTCTACACCCGCGATATTTCCAAGTTTGCGGAGATCCACGCAGTACGGGCCAGGTATTTCAAGAAGGACCCACCGGCGAGCACGATGGTCGAGGTCAGCGCGCTGACCGATCCGCGCTGCCTGATTGAATTGACGGCGATCGCGGTATTGCCCTGAGGCCGGTGCTCACTTCACCACCGGATCAACCGCTTCCGGGTGCACGAACTGTTTCCAAAGGCCGGGTCGCACCGGCTGGTCGGTATAGGCCGTGAGCTTGTCGGCCGCTTCACCGATGATCTGCTTGACCGTCACGCCTTGCTCGGCCAGATACCCGTCAAGCTGTTCAATCGAGCTCCTGAGCACATCGGTGCCATGCAGCATGACGGCACTGGTCATTTCCACCGCATGCGCGCCCGACAACAGCATGCGTGCAACGTCGTAGCCATCGCGCACGCCATTGGTGCCGATCAAGGGGTAATCAGGGCCGAGCCGCTTGCGCGTCTGTGCCAGCCAGCGGCAGGCGATCGGCAAGGACCAGGTACCGCCGATGGCGGCAATCGTCCCCAGGTAGGGCGCGCGGGTTGCCAGGTCGGGCACCATCGCCAGCGTGCGGTCGATGAAATTGACTGCATCCGCACCGGCGTCGCGCGCTGCTGCGGCCAGCAATGAAACATCTTCGGTCTGGCCGGGAAGCTTGATCCAAAGCGGCACCTTGATCCGCCGGCGCAAGGTGCCAACCACGTCGCGGATTCCCTGCGGGTCGCGGATCATGGCGATCGCGCCCTTGGCAGCCTGGTCGCCATGCACGGCGGCCACCAGCACGGTGATCGCGCGCAGGCCGGCTTCCTGCATCCGTTCTGCCATCTGGGCGCATTTTTCGACATCATTCAGGATGATGTGGCCGATCACGTAGCTGCCCATCTTCTCGGCCTCCTTGTCTAGGCGCGCCAGCTTTTCGACCCAGACATCGAAGTCTTCCTGCACCAGGCCGGAGCGACAGAAAAGTTGGGCGTCGACCGGGGCGTCCCTGGACCAGGGAATCGGCTTCCAGCGGCTGTCGAGCAGCATGTAGTCGGTATGGTCGAGCTGCTTTTTTGCGCCCTCTGCTTCATTGGTCGACTTCGACATCACCGCGCCGACGCCAGCGGCCAGCGCGGCGCGGATGGCGGCTTCGGTCATGGTGGCTTCCCCCGATCCTGCGATGATCGGGTTTTTCAGGGCCAGGCTTCCAATGCTTGTTGCCAGTCGATTGCTCACGCATTACCTCCAGAGTGGACATCAGTAAACCGGGCCGGGCCCGGGTCTTCAGACATTTTCTGCGCTAGCTTCATGCCGGATTTCAAGCGGCCGCCGCCACCGCGGCGGCGGATCGGGAAGTACTTTTGCTGATTGCTTCGAGCAAGCGGTGCGGCGTCAGCGGGGTTTCATTGAGTTCGGCGCCGAAGGCTTTCAGCGCATCGTTGACGGCATTGAAAATCGCGGCGGGCGGTGCAATCGCGCCGCCTTCGCCCATGCCCTTCATACCGAATTCGGTATGGGGAGAGAGCGACTCCATATGTGCAATGCGGATGTTCGGTACTTCAGTCGCTCCCGGCAGCAAATAGTCGGCCAGCGTCGATGTCAGCGGCTGCGCATTGCCGTCGTACAGCACTTCTTCATACAGTGCGGTGCCGATGCCTTGTGCGGTGCCGCCATAGGTCTGGCCTTCAACGATCATTGGATTGATCATTTGCCCGCAGTCCTCGACGATCGCATAGTCGAGGATTTCAACGCTGCCCGTCTCGGTATCGACCGCCACGCAGCAGGCGTGGGTGGCATAGGTGAATGCGCCGGTGTCCACTTTTGGTTTATAACCGGCCGTGACTTCCAGGCCGCCCTTGTCCACCAGAGGCGGCAAGCGTTCCGGGCGCATGTACCAGGCCTGGGCAATGTCCTCCAGCGTGACCTGCTTGCCGGCGGCCTGTACCCGGCCATCGGCCAGGGTGACTGCGTCCGGCGCTGCGCCGAGCAAATGCGCGCCGATCATCAGGATGCGTTCGCGCAAGGTCTTGCAGGCAACCGACACTGCGCCGCCGGCCATGACGGCCGAGCGCGACGCATAGGTGCCGGTGGAGAAGGGCGTCAGCGCCGTGTCGCCGTGGATCACGGCAGTTTTTCCGACCGGCACGCCGAGGATCTCGACAGCAATCTGCGCCAGGCTGGTTTCCATTCCCTGTCCGTGCGACTGCACGCCGACCCGGATTTCAAGCCCGCCGCTGGGCGTCATGCGCACCGTCGCCTGTTCGTAGCCGGGTACGATCGCCACGCCCCATGATGCAAACACGGATGTCCCATGCGCCGATTGTTCGGTATAGGTGGCAAAGCCCACGCCGATCAGGCGGCCGTCGGCTTCCGGCCGCTGCTGCCGGCGGCGTATCGAGTTCAATCCGATCATGTCGACCGCGCGCCGCAGGCTTTGCTGGTAATCGCCGCTGTCGTACATCTTGTTGGCGACATTCTTGTAGGGCATGGCGCTACCGGGCACCAGGTTGTCGAGCCGCACTTCCCATGCCTCGCGGCCAACCTTGCGGGCAATCGCATCCATCATCAATTCCATCGCAAAGCAGACGCCGGTGCGCGCCACGCCGCGATAGGGCAGGAAGGCCGGCTTGTTGGTCGCCACGCATTTGGTCAGGCAGCGGTAAGCGCGGAAGTCGTACGGGCCTGGCAAGTTGCCGGTCGCCTGTCCGCCCTCCAGTGCAACCGTGAAGGGCCAGACGGAATAGGCGCCGCCATCGATGATGATTTTCGCGTCCAGCGCCAGCAGCCGGCCGTTTTCATCCGCATAGGCGGTCAGGTCGTAATGGTGCTCGCGGCAGTTGGCGCCGGCCACCAGGTGCTCGCGCCGGTCTTCGATATAGCGGAATGGTTTTTTGTATTTGAAGGCCAGCCAGGCGATGCACAATTCTTCCTGCATCAGGTTGCACTTGTAGCCGAATGCCCCGCCCATGTCGGGCACCACCACGCGGATCTTTCCGATGTCCAGTCCGAGGAATTGCGCCAGGCCGGTGCGCACCAGGTGCGGCACCTGGGTGCCGGAGTAAACCACCAGTTGCGCCAGGCGCTCGTCCCAATAGGCCAGCACCGCCTTGCCTTCCATCGGCGCCATCACCTGCCGGGCAAGATGGAACTGCTTGCGCAATACCACCGGCGCATTACCGTGGGCGTCGAAGTCGACATCCGCCGATAGCGTCAGGAAAAGATTGTCGTCCCATTCCTCGTGCACGCGGTTGGCGGTATCGGCCATGGCAATGTCGGTGTTGCCGATGGGCGGCAATTCATCGAACTCGATTTCCACCAGTTCGGCCAGGTCCTCGGCCTGCGCGCGCGTCCGGGCGAAGCACATCACGACCGGCTCGCCGGCGAAGCGGACCTTGCCATGCGCCAGCGGCGGCTGGCCGGAACTCTTGTAACTGGCCAGCGTGGACGGCGCGACGATATCGGCCACATCCGCCATGTCGCTCCTGGTCAGCACGCAGGATTCGAAGCCGGCCGGCTTGATGATGTTCCTGATCCGGGCATGGGCAAGCGGGCTGCGCAGGAACGCGACCTCGCACAGGCCGGGCATCGACATGTCGGCAACGAAATGGCCCTTGCCGTGCAGATGGCGCTCGTCTTCCTTGCGCAAAACGCGCTGGCCGACGCCACCATTGTCAATCGGATGCGGGTGTTCGTTGCTCATGCCTGTTTCCCCTGGCAATTGTCCGGACATTCACTGCATACCCAAAGCTGCTGATGCTGCACGTTGTTGTGTGCCTGCAGCTCCCGCGTCAGGCCGGCGACTTGCCGCCGACGGCGGCATGGATGGCGCGGATCACTTCGTCGCGCGGGAGCACATCCGCATATTTCTGTCGCATGTCGAAAAGGTTGGCGTCATGCGGAGCCAGCGCGCGGTCGCCGACGCAGTCGCTGGCAACCGTGGTCCTGAAATTTGCACTGACCGCATCGACCACGCTGGCGCGCACGCAGCCGGAGGTGGTGCAGCCAGCGACCACCAGGCTGTCGACGCCTTGCAGCGTCAGCCAGGCAGTCAGGCCGGTGTTGAAGAATGCCGATGCCTGTGTCTTGCCGATCACCAGCTCGCCGTCCCTGGGCGTCAACTCGGGCACGATCCAGGACTGCGGATTGTCCCGGGTCAGGGTCTTCAGGGCAGGAATTTTCATGGCAAATACGCCGGCGTCGCTGCCGTCGTCTGCATAGACGATCATGGTGTGGGCGACAGGCAGGCGCAATTCCCGGAACAGCGCCAGCAAGCCGACGGATTTGCCGATGGCCTGTTCGATATTGCCGCCGCCGAAAGCGTCCGGATCGCGAAAGCCATTGGTGAAATCGACGATCAGCAGGGCAGGCCGGCGGCCCAGGCCCAGGTTACCGCCGAATCCCTGCTTGCGGTATACCTGTTCTTGACTGTCATCCGGCGTGGTATCGGTCATCTGTCTGGGTCGTCCTCAATGCGCGCTGCCGGTCCATGTCGACCAGACCGGCAAGCTTCTGTTGGCAATCACCCCGCCATCATAGATGCAGCAGCCTTGCTTTCACAACAGTTGAAGCCAAGGCTTTCAAAACGTGGCCGCAATCGCCGCCGCAAAAACGGCATCGGCCGCCGCGCCGTCACAGGTCGAGCACGATGCGCGCCGAGCACGCGCGCGACACGCAAACCATCATGGAGCCATTCGCCGCGCGTTCCGCGGCGGACAACAACAAGTCACGGTGATCGACCTCGCCGGCCAGTACCCGCGTTTCGCAGGTGCCGCAGACGCCTTCCTCGCAAGCGCTGGCCACCGCTATTCCCTCGCCATGCAAGACCTGCAACAGCGATTGGTCATGGGGCACGCACAGCACGCGGCCGGATTTCGCGAGTTCGACTTCAAACGGCTGGTTGGGCGCATGCGCCACTTCCGGCGCGGCGAACCATTCGAAATGCACCTGCGCCGGGTTCCAGTCGGCGCTCGCATCCTTGACTGCCTTCATCAGTCCTTCCGGACCGCAGCAATAGACATGGGTATCGACTTGCGGAGCCGCGAGCAAGGCGCGGGTATCGAGCAAGGGCGCTTCGCTGAAATAGGGGTGGACCTGGCCGGCGCCGAGCGCGCACAGTTCGCGATAGAACGCCGCATGCTCGGTCGAACGCGCGCAGTAATGCAATTCCCAGCTCTGGCCACGCGCCGCCAGCCAGCGGATCATGGCAAAGATCGGCGTGATGCCGATGCCGCCGGCAATGAACAAGCTGTGGTGATTGCCGGCAACCAGCGGGAACAGGTTGCGCGGGCCGGCAATGGCGATGCTGCTGCCTTCCTCGATCCGGTCATGCATGGCCAGCGAGCCGCCACGGCCTGCACTTTCCTTCTTGACCGCCACCGTATAGCGCGTCACATCATCGGCATCGCTGCACAATGAATATTGGCGTATCAAGCCGTTGGGCAGGTGGATGTCGATATGCGAGCCGGGCGCAAACGGCGCCAGTCCACGTCCGTCCGCCGGCACCAGGTCGAAGGCAGCCACATCCAGCGCAACCTGGCGTACCGCGGCAACCCGCAGCAGGCGTAATTCCTCTTCAGCATCGTTCATTTTCTGCTTCCGGCCGGCCGCAGCAATGCTGCCGGCCGGCGGTGGTGTTTCAAGATGATCAGCGCAGGCCGGCGCCGGCAAACCGACGCCCTGGCCTCAATAACTGCGGCCGACGTCGACGATATTGGTCAGCGGCTCGCCATTGAAGTGTCGGCGCAGGTTGGAAAAGAACAGATCCAGCGTGCGCGGGATATACGCTTCCAGGTCGTCCGACAGCACATGCGGCGTGATGATCAGGTTCGGCGTGTCCCAGTACGGCCAGTCGGCAGGCGGCGGCTCGGGATACGTGACGTCGATCATTGCGCCGCTCAGGTGTTCAGTGCGCAGCGCACGGTCCAGCGCCGCCGGATCAACCAGTCCGCCGCGCGACATGTTGACCAGGGCAGCGCCCTTTTTCATCAGGCCGAATTCCTTGTCGCCGATCATGAAGCGCGTTTCCGGCGTCAGCGCGGTATTGAGCAGCACGAAGTCGGCGCGCGGCAGCAAGGCATGCAGCGCCTCCGGCCCGTGCATCTCGTCCACATGCGCATGCGGCTCGGCGCTGCGGCGAATGCCCAATACCTTCATGCCGAAATGCTTGGCATGTTCAGCCGCGCCGCCGCCGATCGCGCCAACGCCCACGATCAGCACCGTCTTGCCCGCAATATTGGTGGTGAAGACGCGATTCCACTTGCGCTCGCGATGGCACCATGACAGTTGCGGAATCCGCGTATTCAACATCAACAGCGACATGATCGCCGACTGCGCCGCCTTGGGTACATGCACGCCGCTGTTGGTCAGCATCGTCACGTGCCTGGGCACCCAGTCCAGCGGCAACAGGTAATCCACGCCTGCGCCCAGTATCTGCAAGTACTTCAGCTTCAATGCATCCTTGCCCAGCGTCTCTTTCGGAAAGCGGTAACTGATCATGGCGTCCGCAGTACGCATGCTTTCCGCGTAAATGTCCTGGTCCATGCCCCAGGTGGTGCGGATCCGGCTGGCGACATCGGGATGCCGCTGCAGCGCACTGTCGTACTCATGCTGGTGCACGCGGAACACCGGCATCATCACGCTGGCATTTTCAATATGGACGTGGAAGCGCTGGTCGTTATCTGCTTGGCTGGACATTCTGGTCGGTTCCTGTGGTTCTGTTCGGGTGTGTTGTTGCGCTTTAGTGCGCCGATTTTGCCAGGCAGCGCCCGCTTGCTGCGGGCGCGCTGGCTGCTCAGGCCTTGGCCTTCTTGTCGTCGGGACCGACCACACGGTCGATCACCCGCGTTGCGATCCGGTGCACGATATGTTCTTCCAGCGAATAGCGGCCCGGCGTATAACTGCCGCTGCGCATCGCGCGCTGGATGTTCGGATTGATGCCGATATCTTCGCGCACCACCTGCGAATACTTTTCGTAGTAAGCCGGTCCGACGATATCGCCGAAGTCCGGGCGCGCAACGGTGGTTTTCGGGAAGGTCCAGTTCTCATACAGGCGCAGCTTCTCCGGTCCCAGCGGCAGGTACTGGCGGAACTTCATGTAGGACGAGGTCAGGATGATCTGCAGGCTTGGTTGTATCCAGATATGGAACAGCTTCTTCTCCTGCTGTTCGTCCAGCCCCGGCATCACCGGCAGGCCGGAATAAGCGACGATACTGCGTTTGCTCGACATCGCCTCCCACGGTCCCTGGGTCTTTTCAAACATCCAGTTCTGCGGATTGGCCGGATCGTAGTGATCGCGGTGGATGGTCGGCACGTGATAATTTTCGAAAGCGTTTTCCAGCCACACTTTCCAGTTGCAATCGATTTCATACATGTCGCGGTGCGTCCACTGCATGTCCTGCAGGTTGTAGGCGGCAAGGAAATCAGGCAGGTCGCCCAGCCACTCGATCAGCGGCACTGCATTCTGGTCGAAATTGATGAAGATGAAACCGCCCCAGATTTCCGAGCGGATTGCATTCAGGCCATGGTCCGCCATCTTGAAGCCCGCCACGCCAGCGAACGGCGGCGGTGTGCCCGGTGTGCTGACGAGTTTGCCGCTCAGCGAATACGTCCAGCTGTGATACGGACAGACGAAGGCGCGGGTACGGCCGGCCGATTCAGTGATGATGGCGCCACGATGCCGGCACAAGGCCGAGTGCACCTTGATCTCGTTGTTTTCGTCGCGCACGACGATCATCGGCTGGCCAATGATCTCGATTGAAAAATGGTCGCCGACCGCAGGAATCTGCTCGGCCCGGCCCACGCACAACCAATCCTTGCGGAACATGGTCTCCATCTCCCGCTCATACCACTGCGGCGAGACATAGCATGCACCCGGCATCGGCGAGGCTTCATGCAGCGGGCGGCGGGTCGATTCATACAGCGCCGGCGAAAAAATCGGATCATCCATTGTTCAGTGTCCTTGATATGACGAAAGCAGCGATGGAAGCAGCAGGGACAGCGGCAAAAAAGCTGTCACCTGATTCCAGGAAGCTGAAAGCCTACCTGTCACCGATCAACTAGTCAACCAGTTAGCGCCTGATTTAGCCCGATGGGGCGCTATCCCGGTGCCTTGCCGCCCCCAACCCCCGCCTGGCGCCGGCTTGCCATCCGTTCCCGCACCGCCGCTGCGAAATCGGCGGCATTGCCAATGTGTTCTCGCATGCAATTGGCTGCCCGGTCCGGGTCGCGGGCTTCCAGCGCGTCCAGGATGCGGCCGAGTTCAGCAAACCACAGGCGCATGCGCTGCGGCGTGGTCGGCGACGACTTTTTCAGCCATTTCACTTTTTCCAGCAGGTTCAAGAGCGCGCTGGTCATCAGCTTGTTGTTGGCCGCGCCGTAAATCGTGGCGTGGAATAGCGAATCGAGTTCATTGAAGTCGTCGAAGCTATCGGCTTCGGCACCGGCTTCCGGCGACAGCCGCTTGTACATCTTGCGCAGCCGTTGCAACTGTCCGGCGCTGATGTTTTGTGCCGCCAGTCGGGTGACATGGGTTTCGAGCAGCAAGCGGAATTCGAATATTTCGCGGATCTCGTCCTCGTCGGGGCTTTTCACATACGTGCCGCTTTGCGGACTGACCTCGATCCAGCCATCGCTTTTCAGGCGGGCGAACGCCGTGCGGATGGGCGAGCGGCCCAGGCCCATTTCCAGCGCCAGCCGCGCTTCCGAAAGCCGGGTGCCGGGCGGATAGGTGAGGTCGATGATCCGCTGCCGGATATTGTCGTACACGTGCATCGCGACGGCGGAACTATCGGGAATGCTCATGTCAGCCTTTGTTCAATGCGCTTGTTTGTCTTGTGTGCTTCGTGTCGTTGCCGGGCCCCGGGCGTGCAGCCCTGGCCCGGCGTGACAGATCAGGCCTGGTTCAGCACGGCGATGCCGTCAAGCTGGACTTTTTGTCCCGGCGTCATCAATCCCGGCACTTCGACCAGGCTGACCACGGTGCGGCCGGCTTGCAGCATGCAGGCCAGCGTGTCGCGCACGATGCCAAAGCCGATACCGGCATCGGCGTCGGCCGCATCGTCGTGATAGTAGACGTTGAGCTTGACCAGGTCGCCGATGTTGCCACCGGCCTGTTGCAGCAAGCTGTCGATTTGCTGCATGCAGGCGGTTGTCTGTGCCTGCAGCGAACCGGCGGCAGGCGCCGATTGGCCGCCGATGAACAGTTCATTGCCGGCCAGCCAGGCCGCAGGATAGCCGTTTGCAGAGCCGTTCCATGCCGCGCCATCGGCTGCATTGACGATCGCTTTCTTGCGGCCCTTGACGGCCAGTGCATCGATCTCCAGCAACAGGCCTTCGTACAGCAAGTCCACGCCAAAGCAGACCAGCGCCGGCTTCGATTGCGGGAATACCCGGTTCATTTCATCGATGATCTGCGCCAGCGTATTGCGCGAAGTGGCGTCGTTCTGGCTGCATTTGTAGGCGACCTTGATCGATACCACGTCGTCCCATGCCGCGTCGGCATCCTTCAGCACATGGCGGATGAATTCGAGCGTGTTGCCGACCTGCGGTGCGAGTTCGCCGGGGGCCACTGCGCGGCCGCGGCGGTCGGCCGATATCTGGCCGCCGACATAGACCTTGTCATCGACCAGCCAGCCCTGGGAGAAGGGCGTCGGTACGCTCCAGTCCCAGGCGTGGGCCGGCATGATGCGCTGGCGCTTCTTGCTGTTGTCGGCAATGCCGTCGATCCCGATCAGGGGGGATTTTGGCCAGATGCCGGTCACGCGCAGGGCGGTGGCGGCGGGGCCGGGGTTGGCCAGGTACTGGAGGCGCACTTTCGTCATGCGCTCCCAGTATTCGGTGACTTCCCGGCCGTCGCCGTCGTAGGGGTAATAGGTGTGGAGTTTCATCAGGTCTTGCATTGTCAGGTCCTGGCTTTCGATTGCCTGGATCAGGGACTGGAAGACTTGATGGGTCTCGGATTCTATTTGTTCGGTCGCGGCGGCTGCTGCGGCCGGGGTCGGGGCTGTTACCTGGAGGCCGAGGTAGACGGTGGTGTTGATTTTCCTGGCTGGGGGGAAGGGCCAGGGGGGTGTTTGGCTGGTCATTATTTGGGGCTTGGTTTGCGGGTGGGGTGTTTGTTGTGGGGGATTTTGAGAGGGAAAGTGGTTGGGGTCAAGGTGCTTGTTTTGGTTTTTTGTTGTTGATGTTTTTTTATGTGTATTTGCTTCGGGATTTATAATCGTGTTTTGTTTGCTTTGGTGTTAAGCGGGGTGAGCGCCCCCGCGGGCGCGTAA
>NZ_JAUSNH010000159.1 GCF_030645335.1 Lacisediminimonas sp.
CATCGAGGGCGCGCGACAACTCTTCCAGGTCGGCATTACTAAAGGTGCTTTGGGTTAGCAGGGCCTGAAATTCAGGATCTCGCCGAACCAAGATGTCGTATATGGCTGGATCTGGCTGGCAGGCCAGACGCAGTTGCCTGATGTACTTGAGAATAAACTGCTCATCGACTGCATCAAGCGGGGCCGCCAATGATCTCGGGTCTTGGCAGTTCGCGATCCAAAGAAATTTTTGTTCATCAGAACAAATAATTCCGTATTCTGCAAAGGCTCTTGCAACGGATTCTGCGGGCAGACCAGCAAGGTACAGGGAGGTGAATTGGGAAAGGTCTCCGCGCAGGCCGGGAAATTTCAAATGCAGCGCCTGTGCCAACCCCAGGATGGCACTCTGCGACGATAGACGATTCAGCGCATTTAACAGGTATTTTTGGTCCTTCAACTCTTTCGAAACGTAGGAAAAAAGCTTGTTCAATGTAATGGTGTCGTTGCGTCGTGCCGCTTTCACCACAGCAGCGCACTCGCCATGCCAATCCGCCGCGCCCAGCTTGGCGCCGGCCTTCATCAGGACTTCAATCAGAGCCAGGTCGCCATTTTCAGCGGCCATGCAAAGGGCAGTACGGCCTGCACCGTCGCAGCGGTTGACGAATTCCGGATCATTTTTTGCTGCCTTTTCGCAGAGTGTATTGATAAATTCGAGCGGCGCGCCGCACGTGATTGCCATGGTCAGTGCGTTCGCGCCGTAGGTGCTTACCTGGTGGACGTCCGCACCCCCGTTATTGATGACCTGTGTTTGTGTTGGACACTGGAGCGTGACCTGGACTGTGAACCCGAGAATGATGTCGTGCAGGTCTATTTTGTTGCTGTCTTGTTCGCCGGCGAACACCAGTTTGCTTATCGCGCGATTGCGAGAGCCAGCACCGCTTTGCAGCGGCAGGAAATTATTGGTGGGCAGCTCGCCCTGATCCACCAGATCGAGGGCGTATTCGTAATCGCCTCGGACGATGGCGTCATTCAATAGGGAAAGGCCAGCATTTTGCAACTGCAAGATCTGCTTGTATGAAACGGGGCGGCCTGCGGCAGGGTCACGTGCTGGTGAGCACCGGTTTTTGTAGGTCGGACAGGTCGTCGTCGTCATCGTCGTCGTGGTCCGCGTGGTATTGGTAGTGGTGGTGGTCGTAGTCGCGGCGCGCCCGGTTGTCATCGTTGTGCCGCTTACGATTTGCTGGCCGATGATAGCCATGGAAAAATGCGGCGTTGGTCGCGATTGTTGGCTGACGCTGGGTTGGGTGGTGCGTTGATCGGTCGACGCTTGCTGTGTCGTACCTTCTGTTGTGTGGCCCGGGTTCAGTTGGGCAGGATAGGGATTGTTGACGAGCCGTGGCGACGTACCTGGCGTATGCGTGGACATGAAACTCTCCGGTAAATGATGGAAGCTGCGGAATTTGTTTCCGCATTGAACTTCCAGCGCGCTTGGGTGCGGGCGCGCGGTGGGAAGTTCCAGTCACTAAGAAATGCCTTCCGCAAGGCTGCGTGGCTTGTGGTACACGCCCCGGCCGGATGGTTCCATGGTGGCAGGATTAATGGGCCGCGTTCAGCGAGCAGCGACGATATCGCTGAGCGGCAATACAGCGGGATGCTTGCAGGCCGTGTCCGGCATGACAGGAGCTCCTTGCGGGGAAGGCACGCCGGGTGCGCGCGTAGCGTACCGCCCGATCCGCTAAAAATGCTCGGCGTTCAAAACGATTGCCAAGTATAGGGTCGCAGGGCTTGCTGAACCTCAATCGGAAAAGTGAAAAGTTCTGCCAGGACATCCTGAGGCGGCACTGCACCCATTTCGATCAGAATCTGGATCGATTCGTAGGCATGGGCATGGATCGCGCTGCGAATCGGACAACATTGTGGCTGATAGCCCCGTCCTGGTTTGGTGCCATGGGGGCTGCACTCCACACCGCGTGAAATCAGTGCAAACAGACAGTCGGGCGAGTTCAATCGCGCCGCATGCATCAGCAGTCCGCCTTCGTTTGCGGTCAATACATCGTCTGGCAATTGCTCCAACAGAGCGAGGAATTGCGCTGCGTTAGCAGCGGCTGCGAGTGCGGCCAACATAGCGCCATGCGATCCCGTCCAGCGGCCGAAATCATCGTGCAGATATGAAGTCACCGCAGTCTGATGGGGCTGATCTTGATTGCTCACGCGGTTTGAGATGGCAAATATGCCCGCCCTGACCGAATCCGGCGTGCCGGGCATGGTCGGGTAACTGCTGCGAAAGACTTCATCATGACGGCCCCCATCTCGCACGGTCGGGGTCGAGGGATTGGGCGGTACCGCTGTCGTGCTGGTGGTGGTCTGCGTCGTTGTCGTTGTTGTCGTCATTGTCGCCGCGGTGGTCGTGGTCGTCGTCGTCGTCAAGGCGTCCCGGCTTCGATCGCTGGTGCATGTCTCGTGATCCTCGGCTTGATTCCACAATTCCGAGGACGGGACTGTCATTTCTTGCGCGATCATCCACGACTCCAGCCAGACCCGGCCTTCCTCGGGCCAGACTTCGATGGCATTGAGTACCATCGGACTCGGGATGGCGCCGAGATCGAGCAAAGCCGGTATCGATCCGAACGCGTTAAGGGAAAGTGCTCTTGTGAAGGGGCAGTGCTGGGGCAGATAGCCTTGCGGATTTTCGAACGAGAACGGCTGCAGGGAAACACCGCATGCGCTCAAGGCTGCTATCGGCGCCCTTTCGCCGAAGGCTGCGGCGCGCATCAGCAACTCGCTGCCGTGCTTGGTGATGAGTGTTTGCGGCGCTTTGTCGAGCAGGCGCACGAAGCTGGCCGCCGTTTTCTGTTCCAGCAAGTCGTCGAGTTCAATATCCATTCCGGTTGACTTGCGCTGCTGCTGCTGTGTCTGGCGCACGGCATAAGCCGGGCTCGTGGTTGCAGTCAGAACGGTGAATCTGCCTTCAGACGTCGTGGTGTTAGGCGCCACCGCAGACGCGGTCGGCGCGGATCCGAACGCAGTGATCTCGTTGCCAGTGTCTTGCTCGGCAGAAAAGGACAGTTTGCGGCGGGCCACCGACGGCGTGGTGACAACTGGCCTGGCAGACTGATTGTTGTCACCGTCGGGGTACTCGGTGCGAGGGGGCGAAGGTATTTTGCCTGGAGTGCCTGGAGTGCCTGGAGTGCCTGCATTGCCTGAAACCGGTGTGCTCATGTCAATACCTTTCGCTGAGTGTTGAATGGGGCGCAGATTCAGGTCGTCGTGATTGTGCTGCACGAACGGCCAGCCTGCGCTCGCATGAGTGAAGGGCCGGTGCATGAAGTTCCGGACAAGGTCGCCGCGGTCTGGCTAGATTTTCGCGCGCATGATTTTTCTCAATAGACCGGCATGCAGCCGAGCTTGTCACCATGCTCTTCAGGAAGGGGAGGGGGGACACACAGGCTGCTGCATGGGGCCCACGCTGAACCTGCATGACCTCGGTCTGGTCTGTCGGCCGGGTTTCGCGTCGGCTTTGTGCTGCCTGTCTGCTTGTGCGCGAGTGCGCAGTCAAGCGTATTTGCAGCAGGAAAAAAGAAGCATGCTCAAAGCAGCAGGTTCTCCATCGTTTTCCGGTAGATATTTTTCAGCGGTTCAATTTCAGCCAAGCCAATGTTCTCGTTGATTTTATGGATGCTGGCATTGGTCGGTCCGAATTCGATTACCTGCGGGCAGATGAGGGCGATAAAGCGGCCGTCCGAGGTGCCGCCGCTGGTGGACAATTCAGTTTCGACGCCGGTCTCGCTCCTGATCGCGCTGGAGAGCGCATCGCTCAGTTCACCGCGCGCAGTCAGGAACGGCATGCCGCTGATGGACCATTCCAGCTTGTAATCCAGGCCGTGCTGATCAAGGATGGCCCCGACCCGCTGCTGCAAACCCTCGACCGTGCTGGCAGTCGAAAAGCGGAAATTGAAATCGATGACGACTTCACCGGGAATGACGTTTGACGCGCCTGCGCCGCCATGGATGTTGGACATCTGCCATGACGTCGGCAGGTAATATTCATTGCCCTCGTCCCAGGTCTCGGCAACGAGTTGCGTCAGTGCCGGCACGGCAAGATGGATCGGATTTTTTGCCAGCTGCGGATAGGCGATATGACCTTGCACGCCATGCACCACCAGCCGGCCCGACATGCTGCCGCGCCGGCCGTTCTTGATCATGTCGCCCAGCTTGCTGACACTGGTTGGTTCACCGACGATGCAGTAGTCGAGCTTTTCGCCCCGGGCCCGCAGGCGATCGCACACGATCACGGTGCCGTCAGTGGCCGGACCTTCTTCATCGCTGGTGACCAGAAAGGCAATCGAGCCCTTGTGGCCGGGATGGGCGGCGACGAATTCCTCGCAGGCCACCACCATCGCCGCCAGCGATGTCTTCATGTCGGCCGCACCGCGCCCGTACAGGCGGCCGTCGCGCTGTGATGGCTGGAAGGGCGGCGTGGTCCATTGCTCCAGCGGTCCGGTCGGCACGACGTCGGTATGGCCGGCGAACACCAGGCAAGGCTGGGCCGTGCCGCGCCGCGCCCACAAATTGGTGACGCCACCGGATGCAATCGACTCGCACACAAAGCCCAGCGGCGCCAGCAGTTCGGCCATGCGTTGCTGGCAACCCTTGTCGTCCGGCGTGACGGAGGACAAGGCGATCAGTTCTTCAGTCAGTGCCAGCGTGCGGCTCATGCTTTGCTTTCGAAAATTTGTTGGTAGGCGTCGCTGGAAAAGCCGACGAATGCCTGGCCGTCCCGCACCAGCACCGGGCGCTTGATCACGGATGTGGACTCCAGCATCAGGGCAGTGGCGCTGGCGGCGTCCTGGACTGCGGCCTTGCGTGCATCGGGCAGCGCGCGCCAGGTCGTGCCCTTGCGGTTGACCAGTGCTTCCCAGCTGACCTGCTGCAGCCAGCCTTGCACGGTGCCGGCATCAAGGCCAGCTTTCTTGAAGTCGTGGAATTGATAGGCGATGGCGTTCTGGTCCAGCCAGGTGCGTGCTTTTTTAACGGTGTCGCAGTTCGGAATACCGTAGAGGATCAGGGGCATGGGTCGATCGGGGTCGGGACTGGAAATACGCAGGCTTATACGTTCAGGGTGAACTCGGTAAAGGTGGCCGAGTCATCCTTGGGCGGCGGTGCCGCCTCTTCCTTCTTCTGTTCAGTGGGCTGGTTGCTGAGCAACCAGTACAGATTGGTCGCGGAGTCGGCATTTGCCAGCGCCTCTTCCTGTGTTACCTGTCCATCGCGGATCAGGTGCAGCAGCGCCTGCTCGAATGTTTGCGAGCCGGGCGACAGGCTTTTTTCCATCGCTTCCTTGACCTGGCCCAGTTCGCCCTGTTCGATCAGTTCGGCGATGTGGCGGGTATTGAGCAGCACTTCGACCGCAGCGCGGCGGCCGCCGTCGATCGAGCGCACCAGGCGCTGCGACACGATCGCCTTCAGGGTCGCCGCCAGGTCGGGCAGCAGCGATTGCCGGGTTTCCAGCGGGAAGAAATTGATGATGCGGTTGAGCGCCTGATAGCTGTTGTTGGCATGCAGCGTGGCGACCACCAGGTGTCCCGACTGGGCATAGGCCATGGCCGCGCTCATCGTGTCCTTGTCGCGGATCTCGCCGATCAGGATGCAGTCCGGCGCCTGGCGCAGTGCGTTTTTCAAGGCGATCTGCAGGCTGGCGGCGTCGGTGCCGATTTCGCGCTGGTTGACGATCGATTTCTTGTTCACGAACAGGAATTCGACCGGGTCTTCCAGGGTCAGGATGTGGCCGGCCTTCAGGGTGTTGCGATGATCCAGCATGGCGGCGATGGTGGTCGATTTGCCGGATCCGGTAGAGCCGACCACCAGCAACAATCCGCGCTTTTCCATGATCAGCTCGCCGAGTATCTCGGGAACGCGCAAGTCTTCCAGCCGTGGCACCACGCTTGGTATATACCGGAACACGGCCGACGGCGTGCCGCGCTGGGTGAAGGCGGACAGCCGGAAGCTGCCAAGTCCTTCTACCGGTATGCCCATGTTGAGCTCGTTGTTACGCTCCAGTTCCTTGAGCCGGTCTTCAGAGACCACTTCGGCCAGCAGCGACAGGATGGCTGCCTTGTCCATCTTTTGCTGGTTGACCGGGATCATGTTGCCGTTGATCTTGACCTGTACCGGCGAATTGACGGACATGAACAGATCGGATGCCCCCTTGTCCTTCATCAGTTGAAACAGCCGTTCCATTGCCATGATCGTCTCCCGGTCGAATTGATGCCTTGTGATTCTGACCCGATTCGGGTGCTAGTCGCGCAGCAATTCGTTGATGCCGACCTTGGCGCGTGTCTTTGCGTCCACACGCTTGACGATTACGGCGCAGTACAGGCTGTATTTGCCATCAGCGGAGGGGAGATTGCCCGACACCACGACCGAACCCGCCGGAATGCGGCCATAGCTGATTTCGCCGGTGGCGCGGTCATAGATCTTGGTCGACTGGCCGAGGTACACGCCCATCGAGATCACGGAGTTTTCCTCGACGATCACGCCTTCTACCACTTCCGAACGGGCGCCAATGAAGCAGTTGTCTTCGATGATGGTGGGGTTGGCCTGCATCGGTTCGAGCACGCCACCGATGCCGACGCCGCCGGACAGGTGGACGTTCTTGCCGATCTGGGCGCAGGAACCGACGGTGGCCCAGGTGTCGACCATGGTGCCTTCGTCAACATAGGCGCCGATGTTGACGTAGGACGGCATCAATACGACGTTTTTGGCGATGAAGCAGCCGCGCCGGGCCACGGCTGGCGGCACCACGCGGTAGCCGCCGCGGGCGAAGTCGTCGGCGGTGAAGTTGGCGAACTTGGTCGGCACCTTGTCATAGAACTGCATGTGATCGCCGGTCGGCATCGCGATATTGTCTTCCAGCCGGAACGACAGCAGCACGGCCTTCTTGATCCACT
>NZ_JAUSNH010000168.1 GCF_030645335.1 Lacisediminimonas sp.
CAATTTCATGTCCGTAGAGGGTGCACTGCGCTTTGAAATCTCCGCCGATGCGGCAGCGCAGGCCAATTTGTCGATCAGCAGCCGGCTGCTTGGCGTGTCCTACCGGCTTGCGCCGGTATCGCCGAAGTTCAGGCTGGATTGAGCAGGACGCATAGTTGCATAGTTGATATCCCGCCAATTTGCCTCTGGCTCCTGAAATTGACGAATTGTGAGACGGTCTGAAACGTCCTATCATTCCACCTCTCGCGTTCTAGATCCATTCGTCATGTCTCCTCGCACAATTGCCCGTATCCTGCCAACATCGATGGGCGGCATCCTCAATGCCGTCTGCATGGTCTATTTCATCCAGCGCGGCGGAAACTGGATCTATCTCGGCGTCGCGCACGGTGTGATGGTGATCGTGCTGGCAATCATTGCCTCGCAAAAAGCCAGGGCCAAGGATGCGCAAGAGGCCGCCAGCACGAGCGAACCAGGCAAACCCCAGGGCTGAACTTTCACGCAGTCCTGTCAGTCGCAGCACGGGAGGGTGTAGTGTGAGCGACGAGATCACGGCAGCGATCTTTGACATGGATGGCGTCATTACCCGGACTGCGCATTTGCATGCAGCAGCCTGGAAGGAGACATTCGACGATTTCCTGCGCAGCCAATCCCACGACGGCATACCGCCCGCACCATTTGACGACCAGGCTGAATATCGCGTCTATGTAGACGGCAAGCCGCGAGGCGAAGGCGTGCGCAGCTTCCTGGCCGCGCGCCGGATTGCATTGTCCGTCGAGCAGCAGGACCAGCTTGCGCAACGCAAGGACATGCTGTTCGAGCGAGGGTTGCGCGAGCAGGGCGTCCAGACCTTCGCCTCGACCTTGATCCTGATCAAAGCATTGCGCGAGCGCGGCATCAAGACCGGCGTGGTCACATCCAGCCGGCATGGCCGTGAAATTTTGCAGACGGCCGGCATTGCGGCGCTGTTCGATGCGCGGCTTGACGGTATCGACCTTGATCAATTGAAGCTCAAGGGCAAACCGGATCCGGACATGTTCCTGAGCATGGCCGACACGCTCGGCAGCGCGCCGGCGCACAGCGTCGTTCTCGAAGATGCAGTAGCCGGTGTGCAGGCCGGGCGACGCGGCAAATTCGGCCTGGTCGTGGGTATCAATCGCGGCGCCAACGCCCCTGCCTTACTGCAGGCCGGCGCAGACATCGTGGTCGACGATCTCGCCGGCCTGGACGTGGATCGCTTGCAGGCAGCCTGGCGCCAACGCCGGGAAGATATTGCCTGGCGGGTCGAAGCGGAAGGCTTTGATCGTGCGCGCGAACGTCAAATGGAAAGCCTGTTCGCGGTCGGCAACGGCTATCTGGGCGTACGGGGCGCCCTGGATTGCCCGCTACCGGAATCGCAATGCGATCTCTTCATCGGCGGCGTCTACGACAGCAAGCGCCCCGACTTGCCGTATTCGGAGCTGGATTTTTTCGCGCCCGAACGCGGTGCCGATCCGTATGCCGAACTGGTGCCACTGCCGTTCCCGTTCAGGGTGGACATCAGCGTAGAAGGCGCTGCGCTGGATTTCACCAACGGGACTGGCCGCGAGCTGCGGCGCGTGCTTGACCTGCGCGCAGGCGTGTTGCATATCGACGCCACGTACGAGACACACGAAGGACGGCGCACCGCAGTACGCACGCGCCGCTGCGCTTGCCTGGTAGACCGCCATCTGTTGCTGCAAGAGGCGGTGGTCGAGCCGCAGAACCATTGGGGCGTGGTGCAACTGACAGCCTCGCTCGATAGCCGCGAGCTGGCAGTGCACCATCCGCATCTTGCGTTGCTGGAACACGTCACAACGGATGACCTGGAGTTGGTGCGCTATCGGACCCGCAGCTCCGGCATCGAGATTTGCATTGCTTCACGGATTGTCCGCACGCCGCAAATGCTGCGCCGGATGGTGGCGATCCACACCAGCCGCGATAGCGCCGATCCCGGCGCCGCCGCCAGGACTCATCTGGAATCGCTGGCATGGACAGATTTCGATCGATTGCTGGCCGGACATGCGCAGGCCTGGGGTGATTTCTGGAGCAGGGCGGACATCCGCGTGCCGGGGCGGCCAGCAATTGAACAGGCGCTCCGCTTCGGCAGCTACCACCTGCGCTTGCCGGCCGGCGATGATCCGCGCGTTTCCATCGGCGCGCGCACGCTGACCGGACGCGCCTACGAAGGGCATGTTTTCTGGGACGCGGAAATCTTCATGTTGCCGTTCTTCCTGCATGTCGAGCCGGCGCAGGCGCGCAACCTCCTGCTGTACCGGCATCACACGCTCGATGGCGCGCGCCGGCGTGCCCAGGCGATGGGCTACCGCGGCGCTTGCTTCGCCTGGGAATCCACGGTGACCGGCGACGACGTCACGCCAAGCATGATCGTGCTCAAGAGCACCGGCCGTGAGATTCCGATCTTTACCGGCAGCCAGCAGCTGCATGTGACGGCCGACATCGCCTATGCGGTCTGGCGCTATTGGGAAGCCACTGGCGATGAGCAATTCCTGAGCGGACCGGGGGCGGACCTGTTGTTCGAAACAGCGCGCTTCTGGGCCAGCCGGGTGACCCGCGGCGAACAGCATCATCACATTCGCGGTGTAGTCGGGCCGGATGAATATCACCACGGGGTCAACGACAACGCCTATACCAACTGGCTGGTGCGCTTCAACTTGCAGCGGGCCGCCTGGCTGGCGCGGCGTTTGGGCCGCAACCTCGGCGAGGCCGATGAATGGGCGACATTATCCGAATCCTTGTATATCCCCCAGCCGGATGAACATGGCGTGATCGAACAATTCGAAGGATTTTTCGGACTGGAGGAGTATCCGCTCTCCAAGGACGAGCGCTTCAGGGCACCCGCCAACCGCTTGTTTGACTGGGAACAGACCAACCGCATCAAGCTGATCAAACAAGCCGATGTGCTCATGCTACCGTTGCTGTTCCCCGAAGCGTTTTCCGATGAGGTCGTCGCAGCGAATTACGCCTATTACGAACCGATTACCGATCATGGCAGCAGCCTTTCCCCGGGCGTGCACGCGGCGGTCGCTTCGCGCATCGGCCGCAATGAGGACGCCCAACGCCACTGGCAGCAAAGCCTGTGGCTGGACTTGTCCGACGCGATGGACAACAGCATGCTGGGCGTGCATCCGGCCGCGATGGCAGCGACCTGGCAGGCTTTGGTATTCGGCATGTTGGGGATCACATTTGACGAGTCCGGTGCGCATGCCGACCCGCGCGCAAGCACGCGCATACCGGCGCAGTGGGGCAGCGTCGGGGTGAGCCTGGCGTACCGCGGAACAACGCACTCGCTGGTGATACCAGCCGGCGGCAATGCCGATCCCGCGCCGGCAGGCAAAGCAGATCAGGAAAACGATTAAACCGCAGGTCGAAAACTGGATCGAATGGCGGTGCGGTAGCGGGAATTCGCGCAATGCATACGCAACGGAGGAGCCAAGCCAATGAATCGTTTCGCCTCGATCCTTTTGCCTCTGGACGGCTCGGATGAAGCCGCAAAGGGCGCCGCCTGCGCACTGTGGCTGGCACAGGCGCTACCGGCCACCTTGCACGTGCTGCACGCGGCGCGCCAACCGATTCCAGGGCGTGAGGCGCTGGAGCGGCTGCATGTGCCGTGGACGCAACAGGCGCAGGTTGTGCTGCACCAACTGACGGAAAACGCTGACGCCGCTGTGCTGCAAGCGATAAAAGACCACCAGATCGACCTGGTCGTCATGAGCGCCCGCGGTGCATCCGCTGCCGCCGGACTCGACTTGTCCCGACGCCTTGGTTCGATCGCGCAAGCCGTCATTGAGCGCTGTCCGACGCCAGTATTGCTGCTTCCACTGCATTACCGGGAAATACTGCCCTGGACGTCGATGCTGGTGGCGGCCAGTGGTGGAATTGCTGCTGACCATGCCCTGCAAGCCGCCACCCGGCTCGCCTGTGCATTGCGCATCCAGGTTACGGTCATGCATGTGCCGGATGGCCCCGGCGCCGCGCCGCTGGGCGGCTATGCCGATGCCGCCTATCACGAGTATCCGCACCGCATGCAGGAAATGGTCAAGCGAGGCTTGACCGGCTGCACGGCCACTGAATCACGTTCGATTGACAAAGTGCTGCTGCGGCGCGGCGAACCGGCCACGGCCCTGCTTGAACAAGCGGCGCGCCAGCACACCAGCGTCCTTGCGCTTGGCTGGCATGGTGCAATGGGCGCTGGCCGCGCCTTGGTATTGAAGCGCCTGCTGGAGGAGGCGCAATGCCCATTGCTGCTGGTGCGGCAGGCCGAACGATCGACTGCGCGGCTGAAGGTCGGAACGGACATTGAAGATTGACTATTGAATCAATGATCTATCGACTCGGAGATTCGGAGATTCGGAAATTCATCGCGCCAGTTGAATGCCACCAGCGAGCCGTCCCATAATGGACCGCCGCATATTGTCCGGAGCGTCTTGAAGCAATGCGGGCCAGTCAGCCCGGGCTTGCTTGATTACCCCTTTTGCGACCTGTATGAGTCGGCTTCTTCGCTGTATCCGAGCGCGCTTGAGCAAGTCCTCCAGGTCATCCCAACTGAACTCCTGGAGTTTGGCATCGATGGCCCGATTGATTCCATAATCGGCGCGCGGCGCATCCTCAAAAAATGCGGTCACGCATACCGGATCGTACAGCGGCGACAGTGCTGGATCGACCCCGTTTTCGTAGCGCAGCGCCCAATTCTTCAGGTGTGCATCGGTATTGCCCATCAGGGCAAAAATGACGAACCGGTTGATGAACTCTTGCACATCGTTAGCCGGATCCACTGACAGTTGGTCAATAATCCGAAGCATTGCCGAATAATCCTCCTGCAAGCCCTTGCCATACTTGTGCCTGGGCTCATAGCCGAGTACCTGCGCGAATTCCTCGATATGAATGCGCACACCATTCTGGCCGCGGTCGAAACGCTGCACCGCAAGTATCTGGGGAAACGGCACCTGGTCCGGCAAGTCCGCCTGGTCTTTGGAAATGATCTGTGCGCAGGCGCAGTTCAGCCCCACCGCCCGGGCTAACTGATAGCCCATGTATTCGTTGGCCACCAGTTCCGGATGCCGTGCTGTTGGCAGCTTCAGGATGACAGAGCCGGCAGCGCCGTGACGCTTGACGACATAGCGCCGACCTTCCAGGACCGCTGAAAATTTGGTAATCACCCCCGGCAAGGACGCCGCGTCCTCGACCGGAGATGCCACAAATTCCGGCTCAAGCACGTCGATCCCCAGCGCTGCATGCCAATGCCGCACCGCCTCCGGAATCCCGGCGGACAATGGTACTGGCTCCACCTCCAAAGCACCCATCAGGTCATGACCAGCCGCTGCCAGAAGCTCGAATTCATCATCGGGATTGCAGCGGCGCTCAAGAGCGAGTCGCTCGCGGTTGTGGCCTTCGGGAAGCAGGTTCTGGAAATAGGCAGGCCATCTGCCGTCGTTGCGCACCACGCGCGCGTCGCGCATGGCGGAAAGTATCTCCCGCGTTTGTTGCTCGCTGCTGCCGCGATAGCACAGGGAAAGCGTGGGGCGCTGTGGATCCTCGATGTAATCCGCGTCAAACGACACCCGCAAGACATCACCGTATTGAGACAGGTAGCCAACCGGAACGCGCCCCCGGCTCGGACAGTGGAGCGTCATTTTCAGGTAGCGGATCGACGTGGTCATTGTTTGCCGGCGCGCTGGTCACGCCCTTCCAGCAAGTCATCGACGATGGAAACCGGCGCGCTGATGCCGGCCCGCTGCCCAAGCATCTTGCCGCCAGAGCGTATGAACGACTCGACTTCCATAGCAGTACTAGCCGGTACCAACATGATTTCCATGCCGAGCGAGCGGGTCAGCGCTAACAGCGTCGAAAGCCGGGGATCAGTCGTGCCCGCCTCAATTTTTTGGACGGCCATCCGGCTTAACGCAGCCTTGTCGGCCAATTCCTGTTGGCTCAGCCTGGCGGAACGTCGAGCATGGGCTATTGCCTGAAGCAAATTGATCATGATAATTAGCTTTTTATAGTATTAGCTAATTAAACATATCATTTTAGTGGTGCGATGTCAGTAAAAATGTCAGCAACAAGCACGCCCAAGTTGATGGCCCGCCGCTCCAGGTCCTTCCCCGAGATCAGTCAGCGGCAGGCGCGCAAGCGGGCAGGGCGCGGTACAAGCTATTCAATCCACCACCTTGCCGCGCATCGCCTTGATCCGGCCTCGCACCACTTTTCCCTCGACCCGACGCCGCTGTGAACCGCGGGTGGGCTTGGTCGGCCTGCGTTCGCGCGGCACGGTCATGACCGCGGCAATCATCTCCTGCAGCCGGCGCAGGGCTTCTTCCTTGTTTTTCTCCTGGCTGCGGAAAGTTTGCGCCTTGATGATCAACACGCCATCTGCCGTGATCCGATTGTCGTTTTGTGCCAGCAATCGCTCTTTGATGTGGTCGGGGAGGGAGGATGCCGGTATGTCAAAGCGCAAATGAATGGCGCTGGAGACCTTGTTGACATTTTGCCCGCCCGCGCCTTGGGCGCGGATACCGGTCAGTTCGATTTCCGCTTCGGGTATGTCTGGAGGGGTGGTCAGGCTCATGCGCCATTTTACGTGCTCGGGCGATGCGCCTGAGCTTCGGCTTACACCTGCATACGGGTTTTTAGCGACCAGGGTTCTTCGTGCCAGGGAGCAGGCAACACTTTGCCCGGATACGTCTTGAACAGCATTTGAGGCTGTGATCAGTATCACCCGCAGGGTGTCTTGACTGGCCCGCTTCCTTGCTTTGACATAATACAGAGTAGTCAACCTACCATGCCGATTTAGCGCAT
>NZ_JAUSNH010000171.1 GCF_030645335.1 Lacisediminimonas sp.
ATGCCGCCCAGCAGCGAGCCCCAAAGCAGCCGCTGCATGCTGGCCCACAGGTGTTCCCAGAGTTCGCCGGTGGCGGCCAGCTTCAGCGCCTTTTCCCCGATGACGGACGGCGCCGGGAAAAATCGCGCGTCAATCCAGCCGACCCGTGCCGCGACTTCCCAGAGCAGCAACAGCAGCAGCGGCGAGGCGAGGGCGATCAGCCGCTCATTGGCTTTCGATGTGGGCTTCATGCGCGCTCTTCCTCTTGTTCTTTGGCACGGCGCACTTCATCGCGCAGGTGACTCCAGATGCCATACACCATCTCGCCGTAAGCGGGCTTGGCACGCAGCTCCAGCACATTGCGCGGCCGCTCGAAGGGCACGTCGATCATGGCCTTGATGCGGCCGGGGTGGGCCGACATCACCATGATGCGGTCGCCCAGTGTCACGGCCTCGTCGACACTGTGGGTGATGAACACGACAGTCTTCTTGTCTTCATCCCAGATGCGCAGCACTTCTTCTTGCAGCAGCGTCTTGTTCTGTTCATCGAGGGCTGAAAACGGCTCGTCCATCAGCAGCACTTCCGGATCGGTGGCGAATGCGCGCGCAATCGATACCCGTTGCTTCATTCCGCCCGATAGTTGATGCGGGTAACGGTCGGCAAAGCGGCCAAGGCCGGTTTTATTGAGGTAATGGCCGACCACGTCCTTGATTTCGGCTTTTGGCATGCCGCGCATGCGCAGGCCATAGGCGGCGTTGTCCCAGACCGTCATCCAGGGAAAGATCGAATCGCCCTGGAAAATCATGGAATTGAGCGGCTTGCCCGGGCGGTCGGCACGGATTTCCATGCTGCCGCTGGTCGGTTGCTCAAGGCCGCCGAGCATCCTGATCAGGGTCGTCTTGCCGCAGCCGCTGGGGCCGACAATCACGAAAAAGGAACCGGATGGAATATCTAGCGTGAGATCGTCTACCGCGACGAAGGGGCCGTCGCGGGTATCAAAACTCTTGGTGACGTTGCGCAGCGAAATTTTCGGCGGCGCAGCGCCGGCTGCCAGGTCAGGTGTGGAACTCAATTTATTTTCCTAGCGTTTCTGTTTATAGGGGCCGAGCACCTTGACGGCAGCTTCGGCAAACGAGCGGTCGACGACCTGCTCGACAGTGACCGCCCCTTCGAGGTAGCCCTGATCCTTGTAGAACGCGAAATCGCGGCGCAGGCTGGCTTCATTGAGCTTGCCATCCGGGTCCACTGCGTTGGGCACCATTTTCTTGTAGATTTCCGGATCCTTGACCCGGGTATCGGCGATCAGCATGGTAATCAACTCAGCGGCATTGGGGCCGGCGAACCTGCCATCCTTGAGCGCGTCATTATAGAACCGTGCGCCTTTCAGGTAGGCGATCATGAACTTGCGGGCCAGCTCGGGCGACTTCTTGATGAAATCGCCGCCATACAGCAACACGGCCACCTGCTGGTCGCCGTACGCCTTGTCGGTCGACATCTTGACCGCGATGCCGCGCTCGACTGCCTGGCTGGCCGATGGCTCGGTGGTCACCGACGCATCGATCGCCGCATTCGACAGCGCCGTCACATGTTGCGGATAGCCCAGGTATTCATGCTGCACGTCGTTATAGGTCAAGCCGCCGCTCTTGAGCGCTTCGTTCAACTTGGAGCCGGGCGAGCCGCCCTTGGCCGCCTGCGCCACTTTCAGCCCCTTGAAGTCGGCAAAGCTTTTGACTTTGCCGCTGTCGACCAGGGCTTTGCGCACCAGCACCGGCATATAGTCATAGCCCGGCTCGACCGATCCCTTGTCGGCAACGACCTTGATGTTGATGCCGCGCGCAGCAGCGTTATACAGGCCAGCCGACATGGCGCCAGCTGCAGCATCAAGTTGGCCGGTACCCAGCGGTGCAATCATTTTCGGACCGGCGTCAAACGGGATCAGCGTAATGCGGATGCCCTGTTCCTTGAAGTAGCCCTTGCGGTTGGCAATGAAAAATGCCGCATCGCTGACAACACCGTTGGTGCCCACGCGCACTTCGGCCAGCTCTTGCGCCATCGCCGGGGAGGCGCCTAGCAGGGCGCTGCCCGCGGCCGCAATGGCCCCCGCCAGCAGGAAACGACGGGTCTTGCCGAAATGTTTGTTCATGATGATCTCCGTTGGTTTTTGCGCCGGGGCATTCGTTGGTGAGTGGCATGCCCCGGTCGGTGTTTGCCTGCTGTTGCTGTACTTACCTGCCTTCGAATTTTGGCGGACGCTTGCCGTGGAACGCCTCCACACCTTCCTTGAAATCATGCGATTGCCGCAGGCGGCTGTAGCAATGGCCTTCGAGTTCGATGGCGATGGACAGCGGCGAATCCTCGGTATCGTTCAGCATTTTCTTGGCGGTGCGCTGGGCCAGTGGCGAGAATGTGCGCAGTTCGTCGACCAGGCGATCGGTCGCTGCTTCGAGCTCGGCGTCCGGCACGCATTCGGTGGCGACGCCCCAATCGTAAGCCTGTTTGCCGGGAATCCGGCGCGAGCGCATCACGATGTCCTTGGTGCGGGTAATACCGACCATTTTTTGCAGGCGTGCTGAGCCGCCGGATCCGGGGATCTGGCCCAGCTTTTGTTCCGGCAGTGCATACAAGGTGGTCTCGCTGGCAATCCGGAAATCGCAGGCCAGCGACAGCTCGAAACCGACGCCAAAGCAATAGCCGCGGTTGGCGGCGATGACTGGCTTGCTGCAGCGGGTAGGGGCAGCGATATTCCAGGCCAGCTTGGAAACATGCTCGGGCGATGCTTCCAGGAAGCCCTTGATGTCGCCGCCACTGGAGAAATGCTCACCGACTGCGCGCACGACAATCACGCGCACGTCAGGATTGTCATCCAGTGCTTCGAATACCAGACGCAACTGATCGCGCTGCGGCATCAGGATGATATTGAACGGCGGCCGGTCGAGGATGATGTCGGCGCGCTGGCGGGCGGCATCGATCACGACAGAAAATCCGTTCAGGTTTTCCAGCAGGGACTGGGCGGGGTGTTTCAACTGGCTCATGGCGACTCCTTGTTGTGCTTTCATTGGGCTCATCCGGACCGTGGGACAAGCGAGATAGGGAAAAACAGCATGGTACCCGGGGACCGTCAGCGCCCCGGCCTGGTTCAGCTCTCCGGCTCGTATTCGTTGGCGATCAGTTTGCGGCGCAGCAGCTTGCCCACCGCCGAGCGAGGCACTTCACGTACAAAGACATAGCCGCGCGGACGCTTGAAGTTGGCCAGGCCGGAGGTCACGCAATGGTCATTGAGCTGTTCACCGGTGACCTGGCCACGGCGCTTGATGAAGGCGGTGACACGCTGCCCCCAGCGTTCATCGGGCAGGCCGACTACGGCCACTTCGTCGACATCCGGATGGAGCGACAACAGGCTTTCGATTTCCACCGGCGAGATGTTTTCACCGCCGCTGATCATCATGTCATCCACCCGGCCGGTGACGAACAGATCGCCGTCGGCATCGACATAGCCCATGTCGCCGGTAAAGTACCAGCCCTGGTGCAGCGACTTGGCGTCGGCATCGGGACGGTTCCAGTAGCCTTCAAAGGATTCCTCACTGGCCATGTCGGCAATGATCTGGCCTTCTTCGTCCACCGCCGCGCGTTGATCAACGTCAAATGTGTCGAGCTTGATGACGCGGATGCGCTGGTTGATGCCGGCACGCCCGGCGCTGCCCGGCTTGTCGGCGGCGCGCTGGTCAATCGTGAACGTATAGATTTCCGACGAACCGTAGTGGTTCACGAACAGTTCCGGCTTGAAGCGCTCGATCAGTTTGTGCACCAGGGCTTCATTCATCGGCGCGCCGGCAAAGCCCAGCTTGCGCACGGTAGAGAGGTCGGCAGTGGCCGCGTCCGGATGTGCCAGCACGTCGTGGTATAGCGTTGGCACCAGGTAGAGGTTGGTGATGGCTTCGTCGGCAATCGACTTCAGCACTGCCGCCGGATCAAAGCGCGGTACGCACACGAAGCGGCCGTCGATCAGCGCCATCGCCAGCAAGGAACGCACGCCCATCGTATGGTAAAGCGGCATCACGCCCAGCGTGCGCTCGCCATAGCGGTACAGGTTCTGCGCAACGTGGGCCAGCGCGGCATGCCGTTCGTGCCGGTGCCGGCGCGGCACGCCCTTGGGCTTGCCGGTAGTGCCGGAGGTATAGAGCATCAGCGACCAGTCGTCCGGCTGGGCGGCCAGTATGGTGCCTGTCGATGGCGTGGCCAGCAGGGCATCGAACGCGATGTCGCCATTTGCCTGGCCATCGATGCCCACCGCAATGCGCAGCATGCCCTGGGCGACCTGCGATTGCGCGACGGCATCGGCCGACACATCCTGGTAAACCAGCACGCGAGCGCCGGCGTCCTGTGCACAATAGTCGATTTCATCGGGCTTCACGCGCCAGTTCAGCGGTGTCATGATCACGCCGGAAAATTGGCAGGCCCAGTGCAGGGTTGCCATCTCCCAGCGATTTTGCAGGATCACGACCAGATGGTCGCCGCGCGACAGGCCCAGGCTGGCCAAACCAGCCGCCGCGCTTTGTATATGCCCGAACCACGCTGCGTAGCTCAAGCGACAATCATTGTCGACGATCGCTGTGGCGCTCGGATTGCGTTCAACCGACGCCAGGAAACTGCGTCCCAGATCAAGCATGCTCGGATCTCCTCCTTGTATTTTCCGTCACCGGCGACATTCGGGCGCGGCGTTGACGATATTGTTATATCCAGTCCAGCGGCACAAGTGGCATGGCAGGATTGCGCGTGCATGCCGCCCACGTCAACCGACGTTGCCCGCAGGCATTCGCTGCAGGACGGCGGGACCAATGGCTGGCGTGGAGTGTAGGATCGATCGACTCCCAGCGCGTTACCGGGGAGTGAGTGGATTTACCCTGGAGTCTCATTTTTAGAGTGGATCAAATTAGCCAGCACAATGTTTTCATTTGGACGAAAACTTTTACTTCTCAAATGAGAAGTGTTATCATTCGCATTAAGAAAATGAAATCACTAAGGAGAATATCCGTGTTCCATCGGGTCTTTTTATCGCATCCTCGCCAGCAAGCCGGCACACCGTCTGGCTTGGTCAAACCATTTGCCGCCCTGGCACTGTGTGCATTGTTCGCCGTGGCCCCCGATTCCCTGGCCCAGGAAAAAGTCCTGAACCTCTACTCGGCGCGTCACTACCAGACCGACGAACAGCTCTACAGCAACTTCACCCGGCAAACCGGGATCCGGATCAATCGCATCGAAGCCGACGACAACGCTCTGTTCGAGCGCCTCAAGACCGAGGGCCGCAGCAGTCCGGCCGACGTAATCCTGATGGTCGACGCTGCGCGTCTGTGGCGGGCAGAATCGGCGGGCCTGTTCCAGCCGGTGCAATCCAAAGTGCTGGCTGCGCGCATTCCGGCCAACTTGCAGGGCGGCGACGAGGGCAAGGGTGCCCAGTGGTTCGGTTTCTCGACCCGCGCGCGGATCATCGTGTACAACAAGATGAGCGTGAATCCGGCCGATGTGCCGACCTATGAATCGCTGGCCGACCCAAAAAATAAAGGCCGGGTGTGCACTCGTTCCGGCTCGCATCCATACATGCTTTCCCTGATTGGCGCGATGGTCCAGCGCAACGGCGAGCCTGCTACCGAAAAATGGGCGCAGGGCATGGTCGCCAACTTCGCCCGTCCGCCGCGCGGTGGCGACACAGACCAGATCAAGAGCGTTGCGGCCGGGGAGTGCGGCGTGACACTGGCCAATTCGTATTACTACGCGCGCATGCTGCGTTCAACCAAGGCTGACGATCGTGAAGCCATGAGCAGGGTCGGTTTCATCTGGCCCAACCAGCAATCCTCTGGCACGCATATCAATGTGTCGGGTGGCGCTGTGGCGCGCCATGCGCCGCACCGGGAGGCCGCGCTCATGTTCCTTGAGTACCTGGCCAGTGACCAGGCGCAGGCCTATTTTGCCGACGGCAACAATGAATGGCCTGCCGTTGCGGGTGTCATGGTGAAAAACCCGGCGATTGAATCGATGGGCAAATTCAAGCCGGAAAATGTGCCGATCAGTGCGATTGGCCGCAACCAGGTGGCAGCGCAAAAAATACTGGATCGGGTCGGCTACAAATAGCCCGGCACGAATGGTCCAATGGCTCGTCGCTACGCCGGTGAGCCAGATTTCATCCACCCAGCCGGCCGCTCCTGCTTCAGGCTTTTGTCCGGCGCAACAGGGTATGCCGGGCATTGGCATGTACCGGGCCGGTCCGCCTGACCAAGGGCTGGGTCTCCAGCAGCACGGCGAACTCAGCCGCTGTCATCGGTGCGCCGTACAGCATGCCCTGCGCCTTGCCACAGCCATTGGCGCGTAAAAAGTCCGCCTGGCCGGATGTTTCGATACCCTCGACCACCACCTGCAAGTGCAGGTTACGCGCCATCGCCAGGATCGCCTGCACGATGGCGCAATCTTCGCTGTTGCCCGGCAGGTCGCGGACAAAGCTCTGGTCGATCTTCAATGTATCGATCGGGAACATCTTCAGGTAACTCATCGACGAGTACCCGGTGCCAAAGTCATCGATCGCCAGGCCAATGCCGATCGCCTTCAGGGCATGCAGCTTGGCGATGGTCTGGTTGCCGGCATCCATCAGCATGCTTTCTGTCAGCTCCAGCTCAAGGGCATACGGACTCACGCCGGTGCGCTCGACCACGGCGCGGACATTGTCAACGAAAGGAATCTCGCGCAACTGCCGGCCAGACAGGTTGACCGACATGCCAACCTGTGGATAGCCGGCGTCGTGCCATACCTTCAATTGCCGGCAAGCGGTTTCGAGCACCCACTCGCCGATCTGGATGATCATGCCGGTCTCTTCGGCCAGCGGAATGAATTCATACGGGCCAAGCGGACCGAGTTCGGGCGAGTGCCAGCGGATCAGGGCTTCGGCGCCGATCACGCGCTGCGACGCCATGTCGACCTTGGGCTGGTACAGCAGTTGGAGCTCGTTGCGCTCGAGTGCGCGCCGCATCGCCCCTTCCATCGCGAATCGCCGCTCTGCGGCCCCGCGCATGGACGGGGTAAACACACAATGGGCATTCTTGCCGCTATTCTTGGCGTGATACATGGCGGCATCGGCAAACTTGAGCAAGTCCTGCACATCGGTTGCGTCATCCGGGCAAACGCTGATGCCGATGCTGGCGGTGATGAAAACCTCGGCCTTGTTGATCGTCAGCGGTTGCCCCAGCGCCTCCAGAAATTTCCTGGCCACCCGCTCGGCTAACCCGACCTCGGGTATGTCGGCCACGATGATGGCGAACTCGTCGCCGCCAACCCGGGACAGCACATCATGGGCGCGGATGGTATGTGACACCCGCTGGGCAACGATGCGCAACACCTCATCGCCAGTGGCATGGCCGAGGGTATCGTTATAGGTCTTGAAGTTGTCCAGGTCGATA
>NZ_JAUSNH010000188.1 GCF_030645335.1 Lacisediminimonas sp.
TCGGGATCGAATTGCGCCACCCCGAAACTGCTCGTCACCGCGATTTGGTCTGACTCATGGTGGAAGGGTTCGCGCTCGATAATCAGCCGCAGACGCTCGGCTGCCGTCATTGCTTCGCGGGCATTGGTATGCATCATCGCAACGATGAATTCTTCGCCGCCAAACCGGGCGAACAAGTCGGCTTCGCGCATGACCGGCATGCAGATCTCGACCAGACGGCGCAGCACTGCATCACCTGTCGGGTGGCCGTATGTGTCGTTGATGTGCTTGAAGTGGTCGATATCGAGCACGATCAGTGACAGTGGCACGTCGTGCCGGAGGGCGCTGGCCGCGAGACGGCTGGCTTGCTCGAGAAAAAAAGTGCGGTTAAAGCATCCCACCACTGGGTCGGTGATTGCTTTCTGGTTCAGCGCTTCGTGCATGCTATGCAATTCTGCATGGCGCAGGGCCAGTTCGGCGTGCGCATTTTCGATCTCTACCCGTGCCGCTTCGCGCTCGGCTAGCCGGTGTCTCAATTCGCGCCAGTACATGAACACAAGCAACAACGCCGCCAAAGCAAAAGCGGTGAATACGGTGAACGCGACAGCTTGCTGACGCACCCCCTCCGTACGCATGAAAACCTTCACTGTCCAAGCCGAACCAGACAGCGGCTGCGAGTGAACCACATAGCTGGTTTCAGGTTCCGCTGCGCCATCGGCATGGTCGATGACCGTTATCCATTGGGTGCCCGCATCTAGCTCGCGACGCACGAGAATACTCAGCGGCTGCAGCATCTCTTCATATTGGCGCGCAGCGCCGATCTGCGTCATCTGGCGCATGGTCAGTGCCAACGAGGGGCGATATTTCCATGCCGGATTGGAACTGAGAAAATAAATGCCATGCTCATCCGCGACGGCGACTTCATAACCCAGGTCGGTTTGCCATTTCTTGTCGAGGCTGATTAGCGAGGTCTTGACCACGATGGCACCGACCGGCAAGCCGTTCTCGATGACGGGATAGGAAATGTAGTAACCGGGAACGTGACTTACCATTCCTTGACCGTAGAATTTGCCGGGCTGCCCTTGCATCGCCTCCTGAAAGTAGGGACGAAAGGAATAGTTTTTGCCGACAAAGCTCGAGGATGTATTCCAGTTGCTCGAGGCGATGGCCAATCCCTGTCGATCAAGCAGGAAAATAGCTTCAGACTCGATCACGTCATTGAGGCCAGCCAGGTAATCATTCGCCGCCTGCACCTGCACAGGGTTGCTGCTAGCGGCCAGCGTCGCCCTGGGCACCGGATGGGTGGCTGTGATCTTGGGTATGTCGCTGTACTTCTCGATGGGCACAAACAGAGTCGCAGCGACCGTTTGTGCCCGGATATTAGACGTGACAGCGAGTGTATTGATGCCTGAGCGCAGGGTCAGGTGATAGACAGCGCCGAGTATCGTTGCGGCAGCGACGGCCGCAAGCATGACCAGCATGTGTGAGGATTTTGAAGCGACGTGCACACGGGCCACGACGTGAGCAGCTGCCCACCGCCGCGCGGGCTGAAACCAGTGAGTGGGGAATTTCATCCGCCGAAGTTCCCGATTAAGGCTACCGACCAGCCTGTGCCAGGCTCGTAGCTCCCGCATGTTGGAACCGTGTACGGCCCCGACCGCCGGCCCGCCTGGACAGGCAGAACAAGCAATACGGTGAAGTCCGGAGTTACGACATGCTCGAGGCAGGCAGTGGTCATGCCGCGATTGTGGCCCAGGCCGGTTGCCGATTATGTGCGCCACCGAACTTGCCACTCGAAAAGCGCCGGGATTCGCTGCCCCGCGACCCGGATTGATCTCTGTGCATGGGCAAACAGCCATACAACACGGGAGAACCCTTCCGGTGGCCGCAGCCTCAACATGGCACACCATATTGCCCGACCGCTTGTTGCCAATTTATCGTGCCGGCATTGCCAATAATTGCGTCTCGCTACGCATACCTCAAACGTCGATATTCCCCGCCCGCAGCGCGTTCAACTCAATGAACGCACGCCGCGGCTCGACATCGTCGCCCATCAGCGTGCTGAATATCTGGTCCGCTGCAATCGCGTCTTCGATCTGCACCTTCAGCAAACGCCGCACGGTCGGATCCATCGTCGTGTCCCACAATTGCGCCGGGTTCATTTCACCCAAGCCCTTGTAGCGCTGCTTGCTGACGCCGCGTTCGGCTTCGTCGCGCAGCCAGGTCATCGCGGCCTGGAAGTCACGAATCGCGACTTCCTTGACCTTGTCCCCAGTGCCGCGGCGCACCAGCGCGCCAGCGCCAATCAGGCCCTTGAAGGTGGCGGCGGCAGCCGACAACACCGTATAGTCAGGGCCGTGGATGAAGTCGGCGTCGATCACGCTGACCTTGATGTTGCCATGATGCGTGCGCTCGATGCGCAGCGATGACTTGTCGGACAGTTCGTCGCTGCGGACAAGGACTTTCACGCTCGGGTCGTTGATCGCCGCCGCCAGCCTGTCGGCCGAGACCTGCGCCTGTTCGCGGGTGTCGAGGTCCAGCGTCACACCGGTCATGATGGCCGTCAGGGCCGCACTGTCGATGGCGCGGGTCAGCCGCATGATGATCGCGTTGGCCGTATTGAACTGGCGTACCAGTTCGCCCAGCGCTTCGCCAATGATCGGCGCGGCATTTTCTTGCGGTACCAGCTGCGCATCCTGCAGCGCGATCTGCATCATGTAGCTGGCTTCTTCGACGTCATCCTTCAGATAACGCTCGTCGCGGCCATGCTTGACCTTGTACAAGGGCGGCTGTGCGATATACACGTGGCCACGCTCGACCAGCAAGGGCATCTGCCGGTACAGCAGGGTCAACAGCAGCGTGCGGATGTGGGCGCCGTCGACGTCGGCGTCGGTCATGATGATGATGCGGTGGTAACGCAACTTCTCGATATTGAATTCGTCGGCGCCAATGCTGGTGCCAAGCGTTGCGATCAGGGTCGTGATCTGCTCGGACGAGAGCATTTTCTCGAAGCGCGCCTTTTCAACGTTGAGCACCTTGCCGCGCAGCGGCAGGATGGCCTGGAACTTGCGGTCGCGGCCCTGCTTGGCGGAGCCGCCTGCGGAGTCGCCCTCGACGATGTACAGCTCGCATTTCGATGGGTCCCGTTCCTGGCAGTCCGCCAGCTTGGACGACAGGCCCAGTCCGTCCATGATGCCTTTGCGGCGCGTCAGCTCGCGCGCCTTGCGGGCGGCTTCACGGGCGCGCGCGGCATCGACGATCTTGCCGCAGATGATCTTGGCGTCGTTCGGACGCTCGGCAAGGAAGTCGGTCAGCGTCTTGGCAACGATCTCTTCGACCGGGCCACGCACTTCCGACGACACCAGCTTGTCCTTGGTCTGCGAGCTGAACTTCGGCTCGGGCACCTTGACAGACAGCACGCAGGTCAGGCCCTCGCGCATGTCGTCACCGGCGACTTCCACCTTGGCTTTCTTGGCCAAGTCGTTGGTTTCAATGTATTTGTTGATGACGCGGGTCATTGCCGCGCGCAGGCCGGTCAGGTGGCTGCCGCCGTCACGCTGCGGAATATTGTTGGTGAAGCACAGCACCTGTTCGTTGTAGGCGTCGTTCCATTGCATCGATACGTCAACGCCGATGGTGGTGCCCAGCTCGGATACGCGCTCGCCGGTGGCCTGGAAGATGTTCGGATGCAGCGAATTCTTGGCCTTGTTGATGTATTCGACGAAGCCGCGGGTGCCGCCTTCGAATGCGAAGTTTTCTTCCTTGCCGGTGCGCTGGTCGGTCAGCTTGATATGCACGCCGTTATTCAGGAAGGACAGCTCGCGGATACGCTTGGCAAGAATGTCGTAATGAAATTCAACGTTGTTGAATACGGTTTCGTCGGCCCAGAAGTGAACTTCCGTGCCGCGCTTGTCGGTTTCGCCGGTGACTTTGATCGGCGACACTTGCACGCCGTCGACCATCTGCAGTTCACGGTTCTGCGGCACGCCGCGCACGAATTCCATGGAGTGCTGCTTGCCGTCGCGCCTTACCGTCAGCAACAGCAGCTTGGAAAGGGCGTTCACGCAGGACACGCCAACACCATGCAAGCCGCCCGAAACCTTGTAGGAATTCTGGTCAAACTTGCCGCCGGCATGCAGTTCGGTCATGACGATCTCGGCTGCGCTGCGCTTGGGCTCGTGCTTGTCGTCCCACTTGATGCCGGTCGGTATGCCGCGCCCGTTGTCGGTGACGGAGATCGAATTGTCCGAATGGATCGTGACGTGGATTTCAGTACAGTGTCCGGCCAGCGATTCGTCGATGGAATTGTCGAGCACCTCGAATACGAGATGGTGCAGGCCGGTACCGTCGGAGGTGTCGCCGATGTACATGCCGGGACGCTTGCGCACTGCTTCCAGACCTTCGAGGATCTGGATGGAAGAAGCGCCGTACGGGTTTTGCGGGTCGTTATCCACTGGAATCGCTGACATGGCTACTTTCAAAAAAACAGGCGGCGTACTTAACTGCAACAACCCACTTACGCCGAGGAAGGAGGAAGGGTCACTGCAACAGCCGGCCGTATGTGGCTGAGTTGAGGGGCCTGGCAGGATGGCGCCGCCGAAGCGGGCGGGCTGCCCCCTCAACTCAGCCCTCTCCGCAGAGAGGGCACGGTACGAAGAATCAGATCCGCATCGGCATCACGACATACTTGAAATCGGCATTGTCGGCGACCGTGATCAGGGCCGAGGAGTTGGCGTCGCCCAGGGAGACGGTCACGTTGTCGGTCTTGAGGTTGTTGAGCACATCGAGCAGGTAGGTCACGTTAAAGCCGATATCGATGCTGTCGCCGCCGTAATCGATTTCCAGCTCGACCACCGCTTCTTCCTGGTCGGCGTTGGTGGAACTGATTTTCAGGCTGCCGGGCGCGATCAGGCAGCGCACGCCCTTGAACTTGTCGGACGTCATGATGGCCGTGCGTTGCAGTGCGTGCAGCAATTCATCGCGGCGGATCGTGAAGCTGTTCTTGTAGCCCTTGGGGACCACGCGGGTGTAATCCGGGAATTTGCCCTCGACCAGCTTGGAGATCAGTTCGATGTCGCCAAAGCTCAGCTTGACCTGGCCTGTGGCGATGTCGAGTTGCACCGGATCGTCGGAGTCGTCGAGCAAGCGCTGCAATTCGATGATGGTCTTGCGCGGGATGATCACTTCCTGGCGCGGCAATTCCTGGTCGACTTCGACCTGGCAGAAAGCAAGGCGGTGGCCGTCAGTCGCCACACCGATCACCTGTTTGCCGGTGACCACGAGAAGCAAGCCGTTCAGGTAATAGCGGATGTCCTGCTGCGCCATCGAGAAGTACACCATGTTGAACAGGTGCTTCAGGGTCTTTTGCGGCAGGCTGACCGTGGCGGTGTAATTGCCGGCTTCGGCCACTGTCGGAAAGTCTTCCGCGGCGAGTGTCTGCAGCGCAAAGCGTGATTTGCCGGACTGGACCGTCATGCGCTTGTTGGTCAGCGATAGCGTGACATCGCTGTTTTCGGGGAGCGCACGCAGGATATCGAGCAGCTTGCGGGCAGCAACCGTGGTGGCGGCGACTTCGGCGCCGCTGCCGACCGCGGCCTTGGTCGTGATCTGCACTTCGATGTCGGTCGACAGGAAAGACACCTGCTCGCCCTCTTTGCGAATGAGGATATTGGCCAGAATCGGCAGTGTGTGCCGACGCTCGACAATACCGCTCACGATCTGCAGTGGCCTCAGAAGCGTGTCTCTGTGGGTTTTGACCAATTGCATGTTTGTTCCTTGTTTGAGGTTATGACATGTGCTGCCCACGCCGTGCAGCGTGTGTTTGCTGCTGCTTTCCGGGCCACAACGCCAGGCCCGGCCCTTATCCCTTCAACGTCTGTTCAAGTACGTGCAGTTCGTGATTGCATTCCGGATTCTTGCCGCGATCGGCTGCAATCTTGCGCACCGCATGCAGCACGGTGGTGTGGTCGCGGCCGCCAAACAACTCGCCAATCTCGGGCAGGCTCTTTTGCGTGAGTTCCTTGGCGAGATACATTGCGATCTGGCGCGGCCGCGCGATATTTGCCGGCCGCTTTTTTGAATACATGTCCGCGACCTTGATGTTGAAAAAATCAGCAACGGTCTTCTGGATGTTTTCCACCGATATTTGCCGGTTCTGCACGGACAGCAAGTCTTTCAGCGCCTCTTTCACGACATCGATCGTGATGTCCTTGCCGTGGAAGCGCGAGTAAGCCAGGATCTTGCGCAGCGCGCCTTCAAGTTCGCGTACGTTGGAGCGCAGGTGCTTGGCGACAAAAAACGCGACATCGTCGGACAGGTTCACGCCTTCCTGCTGCGCTTTTTTCAGCAGGATCGCTACCCGCATTTCCAGTTCGGGCGGTTCGACGGCAACCGTCAGCCCGGAATCGAAGCGGGAAATCAGCCGGTCATCCATGCCGGTGATTTCCTTCGGATAGGTATCGCTGGTGATGATGATCTGCTTCTTGGCGGCAATCAGCGCCTCGAATGCATAGAAGAATTCTTCCTGGGTGCGGCTCTTGCCGCCAAAAAACTGGATATCGTCGATCAGCAGCAGGTCCAGCGAGTGGTAATACCGCTTGAAGTCGTCGAAACCCTTGCGCTGGTACGCCGTCACTACGTCGCGCACATACTGCTCGGCGTGGATGTAGCGGATGCGAACCTTCGGGTTGTCCGCCAGCACCTGGTTGCCGATGGCGTGGATCAAGTGCGTTTTACCCAGGCCCACGCCGCCATAAAGAAACAGCGGGTTGTAGGAACTGCCCGGATTATTGGCAACCTGGATTGCCGCTGCACGCGCCAGCTGGTTGGCCTTGCCGGTCACGAAACTGTCGAAGGTCAGGGCAGCATTGATCCGGCTTTGTTCGCGCCGCGGATCTTCTTCCGGTGCGTCGCTGTGGCGTGGCGCAGGGGCGGCATCGGCGGACGGCGAACGGTTGGCGCCGTTGATGGCGACCGGCGCGCCGTTGGGCGCGCTCTTGCGGTTGTTGCCGCGCGGGTCGAGCACGAACAACACGTCGATCGGCTCCTCCCAATACTGGGCCGCCAGTGCCGTAATACGACTGGCAAACTGGGTCTTGACCCAATCAAGCTTGAAACGGTTCGGTGCGGCAATGCGCAGCCGGCCCTCCTCGAAATCGAGGGGGGCAAGCGGCTTGATCCAGGCGCTGAACTGCTGAGGCGTCAGCTCCTGTTCCAGCTGCGCGGAACATGTCTGCCAAAAATCTTCCATTAATTCGTATCGGTGTGAGAGGGTGCTGCAGCCTGCCGTTTGGTTGGTGTTTTTGGACTGGCAGGAGGTGTTGCTGTGTGCCGCTATTCTACCTCGGGGACGCAAAGTTATCCACAGGAAGGGCGAATTTTGCCGCTTGCCAAACGGAACCCGATCACCGGCCAGAACGCTAATTGATTGACAGCCCGGCCTGATCTAGGGTCTAATCTCGGGTTCGCTGTCCGTCGTTGCTCCATGTCGTAGTCGGCATGACAACTTACAGCCCCCTCAAGTCCCTTGCGGACCGGTGGCGGCACCCACGGCGAACCGGAGAGGCGCCTTGCAGGAATCGGGTGCCAAACCCCTTTCAGACCTTTTCCGAATTCAGCTGACTAAGCGAGAGCAATAATGAAACGTACCTACCAACCTTCCGTTGTCCGCCGCAAGCGCACCCATGGTTTCCGTGCCCGTATGGCAACCCGTGGCGGCCGCGCCGTGATCAATGCCCGCCGTGCAAAAGGCCGCAAGCGTCTGGCCGTATAAGCCCGACGCCGCGCCTGCTGCCCCTGCCGGCGTGACAGCCAATCAACAGGCTTACACGCGCGCGCAGCGTATTCTAAAAGCGGATGAATTTTCATCCGCTTTTCGTTTCCGGCCGGTGTTCAAGACCCGCAATTTCACCTTGTACGCACGACACAATGACATGTCCCAGGCACGCTTGGGTGTGGTCGCGGCAAAACGGCTGGCTCCCCGGGCAGTGACGCGCAACCTGATAAAAAGGGTCGCACGCGAAGTGTTCCGCCAGAGTGATTTGCCGGCGCTGGACTGCATCATCCGCCTCTCCGGTCCAGTCAATACCAAAGCAGAACCGGCTGCGACCGCCGTGCTGAAAAAGCAGGTGCGTTTGCAGATCGTGGCTCTTTTGGCATCACAACGCGCCACCGGGGAGAAAAGCCCATGACCAAGCTGCTGCTGATCCTGTTGCGAATTTACAAGCTGGCCATCAGCCCTTACCTTGGCCGCAACTGCCGTTTTCATCCGAGCTGCTCCGACTATGCTTCCGAGGCCATCCGGCGTCACGGGCCATTGAAGGGGTTTGCCATGTCCGGACGCCGCCTGTGCAAATGCCACCCCTGGCACGCAGGCGGGTATGATCCGGTGCCGGAGCCTTCTTCTCCTGCTTCATCTTCTTCGCCGCGCGCGCGCAAGTCCGCACCCGCTTCACACTAAACAGGAACTGAAACCTCACGCCATGGATATCCAACGTACTGTCCTCTGGGTCGTTTTCTCGATGTCGCTGTTGATCCTGTGGGACAACTGGATGCGCTACAACGGCAAACCGTCGCTGTTTTTCCCGACGCCCGTTACGCAGCAAGCCGCCGACAAGCCAAAGCAAGCAGCCGACCCGAAAGCCGATGTGCCGCAGGCAAGCAGCGTCGCGCCAGCCGGACAGGCGCAATTGCCGCCAGGTGCTGCGGCACCAGCGCCGGCAGCAGTCGCTGCGGCCGCCGAAAAGATCACGATCACCACTGACCTGATGAAGGTCGATATCGACAGTATCGGCGGCGAAATCCGGCGCCTGGAACTGCTCAAGCACAAGGACGCCAACGACACCAGCAAAAACGTGGTGCTGTTCGACTCCAGCCCGACCCGCACGTATCTTGGCCAGACCGGCCTGATCGGCGGCGCTTACCCCAACCATCGCACGCCATTCGCGGTGCGTCCGGGAACGCGACAGCTCGGTTCGGCCGATCAACTCCAGTTGGTACTGGAAGCCGAGCAGGGCGGCGTCAAGCTGACCAAGACCTACACGTTCAAGCGCGGCGACTATGTGATCGGCGTGCGGCATGACGTGCAAAACCAGGGTACGGCTGCGGTTTCGCCCTCGCTTTACCTGCAACTGGTGCGCGACGGCGGCAAGCTCGAAGGTGAATCGCACTTCTACAGCACCTTCACCGGACCGGCCGTCTACACCGACGTCAACAAGTTCGAGAAGCTGGATTTCGACACCATCGCCAAAGGCAAGTCCGAGCACGCGACCAAGGCTGACGACGGCTGGATTGCGATGATCCAGCACTACTTCGTGTCGGCTTTCGTGCCGTCGGAAAAGACCCCGCGTGAATACTTCACCAAGAAAATCGACAACAACCTGTATTCGATCGGTACCATCGTGCCGGTCGGGACAGTTGCGCCCGGCGCCACCGCTGCGGTCGACAGCCAGCTTTACTCCGGGCCACAGGAAACCGAGCGCCTGGAAAAAATTGCGCCTGGCCTGGACCTGGTGAAAGACTATGGCTGGCTGACCATCGTCGCCAAGCCGATCTTCTGGCTGATGATGCAGATCCAGAAATACCTGCACAACTGGGGCTGGACCATTGTCGCGCTGACCATCCTGATCAAGCTGGCGTTCTTCCCCTTGTCGGCCGCAAGTTATCGCAGCATGGCAAAGATGAAGACGGTCACGCCACGGATGACCGAGATCCGCGAACGCCACAAGGGCGATCCGCAAAAAATGAACCAGGCCATGATGGAGCTGTACAAGACCGAGAAGATCAATCCGCTCGGTGGCTGCTTGCCGATCGTGGTGCAGATTCCGGTGTTCATTGCCTTGTACTGGGTGTTGCTGGCCAGCGTGGAAATGCGCAATGCGCCGTGGATCTGGTGGATCAAAGACTTGGCAACGCCGGATCCTTTTTACATCTTGCCGGTCGTGATGGCCGTGTCCATGTTCGTGCAGACCAAGCTGAACCCGACGCCGCCTGATCCTATGCAGGCCAAGGTGATGTTGTTCATGCCGATCATCTTTTCGGTGATGTTCTTTTTCTTCCCGTCCGGCCTGGTGCTGTACTGGGTGGTCAACAACTTGCTGTCGATTGCGCAGCAATGGGTGATCACGAAGAACATCGAGCGCAGCGCCGCTGCCCGCGCGTAACTGTTCCGTAGCCCGCGCCGCTCTTGCGGCGCGGGCTTTTTTTCGCCCTGCGCATTTGCATCAACCGCTGCCCACGTCACGGCACGGCAGCGAGCAAGGGCCAAGGATTCCCGTCTAGAATATCGCCATGCTCCATGATTCCCTTCCCATTGCCGCGATTGCCACAGCACAGGGCCGCGGCGGTATCGGCATAGTCCGCGTATCCGGCAAAGACCTGGCTTCAGTAATTTCCGCAGTCTGCCGCCTCGCCCCTGGCGCGAGCCTGCAGCCGCGCCATGCCACCTACCTCGATTTCATCCAGGCCGATGGCAGCCTGATCGACCGTGGCATTGCGCTCTACTTCCAGGCGCCGCATTCCTATACCGGTGAAGATGTACTGGAACTGCAGGGGCACGGCGGTACCGTGGTGTTGCAAATGCTACTGCAACGCTGCCTGGAAGCAGGCCAACAGATTGGCTTGCGACTGGCCGAGCCCGGCGAGTTCACCCACCGCGCATTCCTGAACGACAAGATGGACCTGGCGCAGGCGGAGGCGGTCGCCGACCTGATCGACGCTTCCACGCAAGCGGCTGCGCGCTCGGCGTCACAATCCTTGTCGGGCGCTTTTTCGCAAACGATCCACGACCTGGTCGAACGCGTTGTCCAGTTGCGGATGCTGGTCGAAGCAACGCTTGATTTTCCGGAAGAGGAAATCGACTTCCTCGAAAAATCCAACGCACGCGGCCAGCTGCAGCAAATACGCGACGCGCTTGGCACGGTGTTCGACCAGGCCGCGCAGGGCGCCTTGCTGCGCGACGGTATCAATGTGGTGCTGGCGGGCCAGCCGAATGTGGGCAAGTCCTCGCTGCTCAATGCGCTGGCCGGCGCTGACATCGCAATCGTCACGCCGATCGCGGGCACCACCCGCGACAAGGTCAGCCAGACCATCCAGATCGATGGTGTGCCGGTCAACATCATCGACACGGCCGGCATTCGCGATCCATCCGAAGCCGCCGACGAAGTCGAGCGCATCGGCATGGAACGCACTTGGCAAGCGGTGGAAAATGCGGATGTGGTCCTGCACATGCTCGACGCGACCCGCGGACCCACGCGCGGTGACGAAGCCATCGCCGAACGGCTGCCGGGCGGCGCGCCGGTGATCCGGCTGTGGAACAAGATCGACCTGTCGGGCCATCGGCCGCAAATGGAGCAATTGCCCGATTCAACCCACATTTATCTGTCAGCGACGGATGGCGTCGGGCTGGATTTGCTGCGCGCCGAACTGCTGCGCATCGCGGGTTGGCAGCAGACCGGTGAGTCGATTTACCTGGCGCGCGAGCGGCACCTGATCGCCCTGAGGGCGGCGCGGGAGCATCTGGATGTGGCAGCCGAACTGGCGGCGCGCAGCGATGAAGCGCTTGATCTGTTCGCCGAGGAGTTGCGCCTGGCGCAGGAACGTCTGAACAGCATCACCGGCGAGTTTTCGTCGGATGATTTGCTGGGGGTGATCTTCGGCCGGTTTTGTATCGGAAAATAGCGAGACTTCCGGCGCAATCTAAAGCCTTCCGCAAAACTGCTCCTAAGCCCGCGTAAATGCGGGCTTTTTTTCCGCTATCAGCTTGCATGTTCCACACGGTAATCCCCCCACAAAAAAAGCGGTCTTCAAAAGAAGAATTTTCTCGCAATGTATTGAGGAGGTTTTGCAATGAAGAAGTCGCGGTTCACGGACAGCCAGATCATGGCGGTCCTGAAGCAAGCCGAATCCGGCACAGCGGTGCCGGATCTATGTCGGCAGCACGTGATCAGTAAGCGCCCGGCGATCCCATCTTGAATCATTGAGATCGTCCGAGGACGATAGTGTCCACCTAACTTTGGTGGACACTTATGCACGCTATCCCGACCCCAGATCCGATCGAGCGCCGCACCCGGCGGCGCCATAGCCGCGAATTCAAGGCAAGCGTCGTCGCTGCTTGCAAACAGCCCGGCGCCTCGGTTGCCGCAGTGGCGTTGGCCAACGCAGTCAACGCCAACCTGGCACGGCGTTGGATCGTCGAGCACGACCGCGCGGCGCGCGTGGGCCGCCAGGAACAAGCGACGTTGCCTACGCCGGGCTTCCTGCCCGTGCAGCTTGCACCTACGCACCAGACGATGCAGCCAGTGCAACCCATTCGCATCGATCTGCGCCAAGGGCAGATCTCAATGACCGTCACCTGGCCCACCTCAGCCGCGCACGACTGCGCCAACTGGATCAAGGCGCTGCTGCGATGATCCGGATCGACGCCGTATGGATGGCCGTGGAGCCCATGGACATGCGGGCCGGGATGGACACCGCCCTGGGGCGCGTGGTGAAGGTATTCGGCGCAGCGCGGCCGCACCACGCCTACCTGTTTGCCAACCGCCGCGCCAATCGCCTCAAGGTACTGGTGCATGACGGCTTGGGCATCTGGCTCGCCGCGCGCCGGCTGCATCGCGGACGCTTTGTCTGGTCAGATAGCAGCGATCCCACCATCTCACTCGCACCAGAGCAGTTGGATGCACTGGTCATTGGCCTGCCGTGGCGACGCCTCGGTGAAGCTGCCACCATCACTCTCATTTAGGTGTGGCCACGCCGATTTCCCTGTTGTAAACAGCATGACGGTATGGCAACATATCTCCCATGATGGCCGCCACGCCCGACCTGGACAAACTCGACGAGACGCAAGTGCGCCAACTGGCCGCGCGTCTGATTGCCGAGGCTCGGGTGCGGCAAGCCATGCTCGACAAGCTCACCCACGAGATGGCGGTTCTCAAGCGGATCAAGTTCGCCGCTACCAGTGAAATCTATACAGGCGAGCAGCAGCGCCTGCTGTTCGAGACCATAGAGGCCGACCTGGCTGCGCTCTCAGGCGAGATGGCGCAATGGCAGCCGGCACCGTCCACCCAAGTCGAGAAACAACAACCCAAACGCGCACCGCTGCCGGCGGATCTGCCGCGCCGCGAGGTGCAGCATGAACCGGCATCAACGACCTGCAGCTGCGGTTGCCAGATGAAGCGCATCGGTGAAGACGTCGCCGAGAAGCTGGACTACCAGCCTGGCGTCTTTACGGTGGAGCGCCATGTGCGCGGCAAGTGGGTGTGCAAGCAATGCCAGACGCTGGTGCAGGCGCCGGTGGCGCCGCACATCATCGACAAGGGCATGGCGACCACCGGCTTGCTGGCGCAGGTACTGGTCGCCAAGTATGCCGATCATGTTCCGCTCTACCGGCAAAGCGGCATCTTCGAACGGGCCGGTTTGGCCATAGCGGATTCCACGTTGGCGCATTGGGTGGGCACATGCGGGGTGCAATTGCAGCCGCTGGTGGATGCGCTCAAGGCGCAATTGCTGAAACAACCGGTGTTGCATGGCGATGAGACGCCCGTAGCGATGCTCAAGCCGGGCAACGGCAAAACGCACCGGGCCTACCTGTGGAGCTATTGCAGCACGGTGTTCAACCCGATGAAGGCGGTTCTATTCGACTTCGCGGAGAGTCGGGGCGGTCGCCACGCCGAACAATTCCTGGGGGACTGGCGTGGCACGCTGGTATGCGACGATTACAGTGGCTACAAGGCCTTGTTCCGGCAAGGCATGACCGAGGCGGGATGCATGGCACACGCGCGGCGCAAATTCCATGAGCTGTGGGCAAACCACAGCAGCCAGATCGCCGGCGAAGCCTTGCAGCTGTTCGGCAAGCTGTACGAGGTCGAGCGTGAAGTGCAGAATCTGGATTGCGACCAGCGACAACAAATCCGCCAGCAGAAGGGGCGGCCGACCGCTGACCTGTTGCACGACTGGCTGCTGGCACAACGTGAACGAATCCCCGACGGCAGCGCGACGGCGCGTGCCATAGATTACAGCCTGAGCCGCTGGGTGGCGCTGACGCGCTACCTCGACAATGGCGATCTGCCCATCGACAACAACTGGGTTGAGAACCAGATCCGGCCGATCGCCCTCGGTCGCAAAAATTGGCTATTTGCGGGGAGCCTGCGCGCCGGTCAACGGGCGGCGGCGATCATGAGTTTGCTGCATTCGGCTCGTTTGAATGGGCACGACGGATACGCCTATCTGAAAGACATCCTTGAGCGTCTGCCGACCCAGCCGGCCAGCCGTATCGACGAGTTGTTGCCGCATTGCTGGGCGCCAGCTCGGTAAGTCTCTTCACAACAACATCTTGAAAGCTGGGCTTCCCGTCAAGATGGGATGGCCGGGCGCTTAC
>NZ_JAUSNH010000185.1 GCF_030645335.1 Lacisediminimonas sp.
GATGATGGTTTCGATGCATTGGCTAAAATGAACGATCACCGCCCATCGCTGATTTTCTGCGACATCCTGATGCCGCGTCTTGATGGCTACCAGACCTGTGCGCTGATCAAGAAAAGCGCCCGCTTCCACGATACCCCGGTCGTCATGCTGTCCTCCAAGGATGGCTTGTTCGATCGCGCACGTGGCGCGATGGTCGGCTCGAATGCTTACCTCACCAAGCCTTTCACCAAGGACAGCCTGTTGAAAACAGTGCGCGAGTACACGGCAACCGCAACAGCAACAGCAAGCGCAAATCCAGCAGCCAGGGCCGTCGCCACCGAGTTGTCCCGCTAGATCATTCCCAGCTTCAAGCTAATAAAAAATCCCATGGCAATTCAAAAAATACTCGTTGTCGATGACTCGCCTACCGAGCGTTACTTCCTGTCCGACATCCTGATCAAGAATGGCTTCTCCGTTTCCACCGCCGAGAATGGCGAGGAAGCGATGACCAAGATCAAGGCCGACAAGCCGCAACTGATCCTGATGGATATCGTCATGCCGGGCCAGAACGGTTTCCAGGTGACGCGCGCCATTGCGCGCGATCCGGAAACACAAGATGTGCCCGTCATCATCTGTACCAGCAAAGGGCAGGAAACCGACCGGATCTGGGGACTGCGCCAGGGCGCACGTGACTACATCGTCAAGCCGGTCGATCCGCAGGAACTGCTGGCCAAGATTGCCGCACTCGGTTAAGCGGTCCTGATGACGCCGACGCAGGACATGCAGCAGATGCAGCGCCCGGAGGATCACGGAGTCCGGCGGCGTACCCGGATGCGCGAGTTCCAGTCGCAGCTGGTCGAGCGCATGCAGGCGGCCCGGTCCGGCGCGCAATCCCATGTCAACCAGCTCGGCATCCAGATCGGCAATTCCCGCTGGCTGGTGCGACTGCAGGATGCGGGCGAAATCGTCCCGGTCGGCGCAATCACCGCCGTGCCGCTGACCCAGGACTGGTTCCTGGGCGTGACCAGCATCCGCGGCAAGCTCGTCAGCGTCACCGACCTTGCTCGCTTCCATGGCGAGCCGGCCACGCCAATCGACAGGGACAGCCGCATCCTGGCCTTCGCGCCCGCGCTCGGCTTCAATGGCGGCCTGCTGGTGTCGCGCGTGCTGGGCTTGCGCAACATGAGCCTGATGCAGGAGTCTGCAGCCGCAGCAGGTGCGGACCTGTCGTGGTCCAGCGGATGCTACCTGGATGATGAAAACCAGAGTTGGAACCAGCTTGAGCTGGCTCTTGCAATACAGGATGCGCGCTTTTTGCACGTTGGCATTTAACGCCGGTGCCGCGCGACGGGCGCGGGCGGCAACAGGATTGGAAATCAGGAGATCACCCGATGGCGTTGAACCTCAGTTTTTTGTCGAAAAAGAAGGCAGCCGAAACCTCGCCGACCAGCGTCGACGACACCGGCCCGACGCCGCCGACTGAGGAGGGCGTGCCCGCAACCGGGCGTCGTTTCGGCAGTCTCTTCCAGCCAGGCGGCGAATTCCGGATGCCCCTGATCGGCGCATTGCCGGTCCAGAAGCAAGTCCGTGTGCTGCTTCTGACGCTGGCCGCATCGCTGATCCTCGGCGCGGTGTTTGTCTGGCTCAGCGCCAGCAAATCGATTGCCACTTCCAGCCAGACCCAGGTCGCCGGCGACGCGCTGATGCACTCGCAGCGGATCGGCAAGGCCGCACCGAATGCGATCCAGGGCAACGTGGAGGCGTTCAAGCAGCTCGAGAGTAGCCGCAAGGAACTCAATGCCGACTTCGATGCGCTGCAAAAAGGCGGCACCATCCAGGGACGCGCGATCGAAGCGCTCGATAGCGAGCCGATGGCCATCCTGATGCAATCGCGCAAGCTGTGGGCAAGCTCCGACAAGGCCGCCGCGGCCATCCTGAAAATGCGCAGCGAACTGACCGGCTTTGGCGCCACGCTCAAGACGCTCAACGAAATTTCCCCGACACTGCTCGAACTGACCGAGCAAATCGTTGCGCTCAAGGCGCAATCCGGCGCCACCCCGCGTGAAATATCCGCTGCCGGCATGCTGGTCATGCTGACCCAGCGACTGGCCCGCGGCGCCAACGAGTTCCTGACCTCCGACGGTGTGAGCCCGGAAACCGCGTTCCTGCTTGGCAAGGACACCAACACCTTCCGCGACATCATCGAGGGCTTCCTGAACGGCAGCGAAACACTGCGCCTGGGGGCCACCAAAGACCCGGAAACGCGCGAAAAACTGACCGAGTTGCAGAAAGTGTTCGGCGAGTACCAGAAGTCGGTGGCCGGCGTCCTTGGCAACCTGCAAAACTTCATTGCCGTCAAAGAGGCCGAGCAACTGATCTTTACCGAGAATGAAGCGATCAAGGAGCGCCTGTCGGCGCTGCAGGTGAACTTGCGCGAAGACGAAGTCGAATTCAACTGGACCTTCTACGCGATGCTGCTGGCCGCGCTGGTCGCCCTGGTGTCGGCTGCCGGTGTCGCTGTGGCGCTGCTGCAGGATAGCCGGGTGCGTACCCTTGAAGCCGATGCACGTCGCGAACAGGCTGACCTGCAAAGGCAGGAGGCGCAGGAGCATGAAGAAGACGCCAAGCGCACCAACGACCAGAACCAGGCTGCCATTTTGCGGCTGATGAACGAATTGCAGGAAGTGGCCGACGGCGACCTGACAGTCCAGGCCACCGTCTCTGAAGATATTACCGGCGCGATTGCCGACTCGGTCAACTACACGGTCGAAGAGTTGCGCGGCCTGGTCGGGCGCGTGACCCGCGTCGCCGAGCAAGTCACGTCGGCATCGGACCAGGCGCAAAACATTTCGGTCGGTTTGCTCGACGCCTCGCAGAAGCAGTCGCGCGACATCCAGGAAACCGGCCAGGCGGTGCTGACCATGGCGGCGCAAATTACCGACGTTTCGCGTTCAGCCAGTGAATCCGCAGAAGTCGCCCGACAATCCGTGAGCGCTGCCGAACAAGGTGCACGCGCCGTGGAAAACGCGATCAAGGGCATGAATGAAATTCGTGAACAGATCCAGGAAACCTCCAAGCGGATCAAGCGGCTTGGCGAATCGTCGCAAGAGATTGGCGAAATCACCGAACTGATTTCCGACATTACTGAACAGACCAACGTGCTGGCGCTCAATGCCGCCATCCAGGCCGCGTCCGCCGGCGAGGCAGGCCGCGGCTTCTCGGTGGTGGCAGAAGAAGTGCAGCGCCTGGCCGAACGTTCTGCCGAAGCAACCAAGCAGATCGGCGCACTGGTGCGCACCATCCAGACCGACACCCATGACGCCGTCGCCGCCATGGAGAAATCGACCCAGGGCGTGGTCGAAGGCGCGCGCCTGTCCGATGCTGCGGGCGCCGCGCTTTCCGATATCCGCAACGTGTCGAACCAGCTGGCAGAACTGATCCAGGGAATTTCCGCCGCCACCGAAGTGCAGGCGAGCTCGGCCAGCGGGGTGGCGCAGAACATCCAGAACATCCTGACGGTCACCGAGCAGACGCAGGAAGGCACGCAATTGACGGCGCGCTCGATTCACGAGCTGTCCAGGCTGGCCGAAGAGCTCAAGAGTTCGGTTTCCCGGTTTCGCGTTGCTGCCTGACCTTTGTCACATCGTGCGCCGGGTGGCCGCGTTGCCGCCACCCGCTGAAATACCGAGGCAGTCATGACACCGCTTTCCAGCCCGCCAGCCCAGACCAACCGCTTCGACACCGGATCGCTGTCGTGGGTGATGATTGAAATCAGCGAAGCGCTGAACCGCTCGCGCGCACTTGTCGACGAGGCACTGAAACACGATCCCGAGGCGCAGGCAACTGCGCTGCGCCAGGCGCGCGCCTACCTGCACCAGGCGCACGGCGCCTTGCAGATCGTCGACATCGACGGCGTGTCGGTGCTGACCGACGCCATCGAAAAGATGCTCGATTGCGCACTCGAAGGCAAACCCGCTTTCAGCGACGCGATGGCGCAGTCGTATGGCAGCGCGTGTATTGCGATCGTCGAATACCTGGAGGAATTGCTTGCCGGTGCCTTGCACCAGCCAGTGCGGCTGTTCCCCTATTACAAGTCAGTACTGCAAGCGTGCGGCAACGACAAGGCGCATCCGTCCGACCTGTTTTTCCCTGATCTTGCCATCCATCCGCAATTGCCGGTCGCCAGCAGCGCAGCGGGCGCGGTCGACTTTGCCTCGGTGCGCCAGCGCTTCGAGCGGGCCTTGCTGCCGTTCCTGCGCAGCACGGACGCCGCTGGCGAACGCCTGGCGGCGAGCGGCATGGCGGCCCTGGTTGCCGAAGTCGAGCGCGCACAGGCAAGCCCGGAGGCGCGCCGCTTCTGGTGGGTGCTGCGCGGGTTTGCTGAAGGTGTCGCCAATGGCGACATACCGGTCGAGGTCTACGCCAAGCAATTGTTCGGACGTATCAATCTGCAATTCCGGCGGCTGGCCGACGGCGCCCAGGGCGCGGTTGACCGGCTGGTGCGTGACGCGCTGTTTTTCATTGCCGCATCCCCGCAAGCATCCGGCCGCACCGCCCAAGTGCGCAATGCCTACCAGCTTGAGGGGCAAGTCCCGCAGGACTATGAACGCAAGCGCTATGGCCAGGTCGACAGCGCCTTGCTGGCGGCGACCCGCGAAAGCCTGAACGACGCCAAGAATTTCTGGGGACGGCTGGTCAATGGCGACGACACGGTTGGCGCCCAGTTCGAGAAAGCGATGCAGGCTCTGGCAGAAGCGGGCGCTCGGCTGCACGCGCCTTCGCTGGAAAAATTGCTGCGTGAATTGAATGGCATCGCCCGTGCAGCGCACAGCAAGCCAGGCCAGGCACTCGCGCTGGAAATGGCAGGCAGCCTGCTGTTCGTCGAGAATGCGCTGAACCACACCAGTCGGCTGTCGGAGAGCTTTGCCGGACGGGCAGAAGCACTGACGGCGCGCTTGCTGTCGGTCATCGCCGGCGGGCAACAGGAATCCGGGCAGATCCAGTGGCTGGACGACATGTCACGAGACGCCCAGCAAAAAGAAACCGTCGCCGTGCTGGCGGGGGAAATGCGCATCAGCCTGAACCAGGTCGAAAAGGGCCTGGAAGAATTTTTCGAGGACTGCACCCAACGCGCGGCGCTACCCGTGGTCGACAGCACCTTGCACCAGATTGAAGGCGCGTTGTCGATCCTCGACCAGGAACAGGCGCGCCAGGCGATCGTCGACACGCGCGCCGCGGTCGCCCGCTTCGCTGCCCTGCCACTTGAGCAAGCTGCGGCGCCGGCAGAATCGCAGCGTGTGGCACGCAACCTCGGTGCACTGAGTTTCTATCTGGAGGCATTGCAAAAGCAGCCCAATGCCGCCGGCGAGCGCTTCAGTTTCGACCCGGCGACGGCAATCTTCCAGGCGCGCCTGATCGAGTCCGATCGTCATGCACAGCTCGACGTCGTGGTCGATCCGTTGCCTGAATTGCCCGACGCCGGCAGTACTGCGATGGCCCCCTTGCCGGGCTTGCCGCCGGTACCGGCCATCGAGCTGCCTGTGATCGAGCCGGGTATTGCCGCCGCAGTCGCCGTTGCGCACGACGAGTCACCGCGCTCGTTGCCGTCCTTGCCCTCGCTTGACCTGGCGTCAGACCAATCGCAGGCGGCACCGACGGCCGGGCCGTCGCCGTCTGCCGATCCCGATTTCGATGCCGAGCTGCTGGAAATCTTCCTCGGGGAAGCCGACGAAGTACTTCAGTGCGTACGCGAAACGCTGCCGCTGCTGGAAGCGCAGCCGTCGCACGAGGGCCACCTGGTCACGCTGCGTCGTTCCTTTCACACGCTCAAGGGCAGCGGCCGCATGGTCGGCCTGGCAGCGCTGGGCGATGCGGCATGGAGCATCGAGCAGGTACTGAATTTGCGCCTGGCCGATGGCACAGCGGCGACGCCGCCGCTGACCGCCTTGCTGCATGCCGCGGCGACGCTGCTCGGACAATGGGTTGCCGACCTGCGTGCGCACGGCACATCGGACTGCCTGCCCGATGCGCTGGTGGCGGCCGCCAGCCGGGTCAAGGATGGCCAGAATTTCACGATGGATGGCGAGGCTGCCGCGGATGCGTCGCCGCCGCCCGCCGATTTTTCGATGTTTGCTCACCTTGAGCAGGCAGGCACGCTCACCATCGATGAAGAGATCGTGGCCTCGCTGCCTGTGGCGGACCAGCCGGCGGAGGTCGTGGAGAGCGGCCAGGAGCAAGAGGCAGGATTGCCCGTGCTCTCGTTCGACGCCGGCGATTCCAACGAT
>NZ_JAUSNH010000192.1 GCF_030645335.1 Lacisediminimonas sp.
CGACTCTGCACGCCATCGGCTTTACCCCGAACTTCCTGAATATCTGGCTCGGTGCATGGCTCGCCGCCTGGATGGTTGGCTTTCCGGCCGTGCTATTTACTGCGCCGCTGGTACGCCGGCTTGTTCATCGCATGGTGAGCGATGACTGATCTGTTCGCAGGCTACTTTCCACATCCCCCCTTATTTTTTACCGATCAGTAATTTTAACTTGACCGCAACACCCAAGGCCCTACAATATTACCGATCGGGTAATTAATGAGGCACGCATGAACAAACAAAGTGACTTGCAAAGAAAGGGACATCTCCCCGCCCCTATCCGCAACGTTGCAGAGCTTGGCAATCTGGTCGAAGCAGTCCGCAAGGGACAAGGTCTCACGCAGCTCGACGTCAGCGGCGTCACGGGCCTGGGCAACCGATTCATGGTTGACCTGGAAAAAGGCAAGCAGACGATCCAGTTGCAGAAAGTATTCAACGTGCTCGCCCAGCTCGGCCTTGAAGTGGTGATCCGGAAAAAAGGCAGCCCATGAACCAGCAAGCGCTACCGGCCAGCCTCTGGGTCTACGTGGGAGAAGGCCGCATTGGCACCCTTTATCCGACAGATCCATTGTCCTTCGAGTACGCCCACGAATGGATCCTCGCGCCAGGCGCCGTGGCCCTGCATCCGGAAATCCCGCTCTTACCGGGTCGTATCGCCACGCCCGCCCTGCATGCCTTCTTCGAGAATCTGCTCCCGGAAGGCGAGCAACGCAAGCTGATCGGCATGCGGTACCAGGTGTCATCGATCTTCGGCCTTCTCGCGAAAGTAGGCGGAGATACCGCTGGGTCAGTCGTGCTGGTCCCAGAAAACCAGCAGCCGGCCAAGGCGGTCTATCAGGATCTCACTTGGGAGCAGGTGAACGCCCTTGTCCATGCGGACGCTGCGAGCGCCAGGGAGCGTGAGGCAATTGAAGCCGCAGCGGCCGGCATGCCCGCGCCACGGATATCCATATCCGGTGCGCAGTTCAAGATGCTTCTGCTCGTCACCCCGGACGGCATGCCGCACCGTCCGATGGGAACCTCCCCCTCTACGCATATCCTGAAGCCCGACATGGTTCGACCGGATATCAAGGTGTTCGCCTCGGCAGTAAATGAAGCAATCGTGATGCGCGCGGGGGCCCTGTGCAATCTCCCCACGGCAACGGTTTCCTATCAGCCGGTCACACAAGCATGCCTGGTGCAACGTTATGATCGCGTGCCCGCCGCCGATGGAAGATTGACGCGCTTGTGGCAGGCCGACTTTTGCCAGATGCTGGGCACGCCGTCAGACGTGAAATACGAACATGACGGCGGACCAAGCTTCAAGGATTGCTACGACCTGCTCGCCATGTCGGCACAGCCGGCCGTGGACCGGCGCACGCTGCTGCGCTGGCTGTTCTTCAATCTCTACGTCGGCAATAACGACTCGCACGCCAAGAACCTCGCCCTGCTGGCAACCAGCGAAGGATTGCGGCTGGCGCCGTTCTACGACCTGATGAACACCCGGGTCTACGCCGGCCTGGGTCCTGATTTTGCCTTCTCCATCGGCAATGAGTCAGAGCCCGGAAAAATGACCGGCGCGCATTTGCTGCTGTTAGCGAAATCGATCGGCGTGGCGCCAAGATTCCTCACCAGGATCGCGACCGACATGGCCAGCCAAGTCACGGCCGCAATTGCTGCGGCAGCCAACGAGATTCTTCCCTACGTGGATTCCCGCCAGAAGACGCTTGCCCAACGGATCATCCAGCATACCGGCAGCAACGTGAAGCAGATGGCCAAGCGATTGCTGGCCGGTCCAAAGCCGATATGACGCACAGGGTCAATTGCACGGATTTCTTCGATGGCATCGAGCAGTTCTATAATCCATGCATGCCCATTCGATAATGGGGTACGTCGGTCCAATGCAGTTTCAGAATTTGAAATGCTCTTGGAAGATGTGCCAGCCGGACGGGGACGCGAGGAGACGCGCTTCCCGATGGCGATCGGACACATTCCCCGGGCTGCGCAGCCGGGGGATTTGATGCATGCAAATCGATCGCAAACCGGACCAGCACTGATGCAACGGACCAAGCCAACAATAAAATGCGAATCACACTGGAAACCATGTCAAACGACAATTTGCCGATTTACTACACCGAAGACTGGAAAGCCTGGCAGGACCCCACGTGTCCCGACTACCTGGACCCGACCAGCAATTACCTGGATCGCCATGCAAACGGTCCGCTTGCTGAAAAAACCGCCCTGATCTGCGACCAGGACCAACTTTCATATCGGGCACTGCTTGAGGAAACCTGTCGCTTTGCATCCGGGCTGGCAGCAGCCGGATGCCGGCGCGAGTCGCGCATGCTGATGTTCGGCTCCGACAGCATCGAATACATCGCTGCCTGGCTTGGCGCCGTGCGCAGCGGCATTGTTCCCGTGGTCGTGTCCGATGCCCACAAGGATCATCACCTGAAATATTTCCTGGAGGACACCGCCGCGTCGACGCTGTTCATCGACGAGGAACAATTGCCCAAGCTGGCATCGATCGCGGATCAAATTCCTGCGACGCTGGAATGCATCCTGGTGCGTGGCTCGGCTGCGGCAATCCAGGGAAAAGTCCCGGCCGCCGTCGTCGTGACAGAGATCGCCGACTTGAGGAAAAACGCGGCAACGCACTTCAAGCCCGTCTTGCGTCACCGCCATGACCTTTGCTACATGTTCTATTCAGGTGGCACCACCGGAACACCCAAGGGTGTCACGCACTTAACCCATGACCTCGAAATCGTTCCGCAACGCCACGGCGCATTCTGGATCTACGAGCAGAATGATGTCGTGCATGCGACCTCCAAAAAATCATTCACGCATGGTCTCTGGCCTGGTGTACTGATCCCCTTGTACTGGGGTGCGACTTCCGTCATTACGCGCGAACCGGTTACCGGCAGTTCACTGATCGAGCTCATCGAGCGGACCCAGCCTGACAAGCTGATTACGGTGCCCACTCTCATCAAGCTGTTGCTGGCAGAAGTCGAGGCCAGGGAGAAAAAGCCGAATTTCAGCTCGCTCAAGTTTGTTGTCGCGGCATCTGAAAAAATGGCGCCGGAATTGTTCGAGCGCTTTTATGCGGCATTCGGGATCGAGTTGATGGATTCGATCGGCAGTTCCGAAATCACTTACGAATGGATCGCCAACCGGCAAAAAGATTTTCGCCGTGGCAGCCTCGGCAAGCCGGTGTTCGGCGTGCAGATCAAGCTCACGGACGATCAGGGCAAGGACATTACCGAGCCCAACACGGTCGGTGATGTCTGGGTCAACAGCGTTACGCGATGCTTCTACTACTGGCGCAAGCTCGACCAGACCCAGAGCACCTTTCACGGCCCCTGGGTGCGCACGGGCGATCAGTTGTATTTTGACGAAGACGGCTATTTCTGGTTTGCCAGCCGCAGTGACGACGTGTTCAAGGTCAAGGGACTGTGGGTGTCGCCGACCGAAGTCGAAGCCGTGATCACCGGTCACCCGGCGGTGCTGGAAGCGGCGGTCATCGGCGTGGAGGCATCAGACGGCATGATGGTTCCGCGCGCCTTCGTGGTGCTGAGGAAACAGACGTCCGAACACGACGCGATTGCCGCGGAATTGATGGAGATGATCCGGTCAAGTATCGGCGGCTATAAAGTGCCGGACAAGATCGAATTCATGGACGCTTTGCCGCGCACACCCTTGATGAAGATCAGCCGCAAATCGTTGCGGGACGCCTTGAAGGAGTCGCTGCTGAAATGAATTGAAGGCGGCAATGGAGAAGCCGCTCCTGCAGTGCGTCACGCATTGCAGGAGCGCTACCTGGTTGATTTCGTGCAGGCTTAGAAGATACCCAGGTCTGTCAGGAACGACAGCATGGCGGCGCGGCTCTCCTCGGGCTTTTCGATCTGCAGCAGATGGCCGGTGCCGCTGACCGCTTCATACAGATAGCCCTGCTCTTGCGCCAGCGCCTGGTTGGCGCGCGCAGTAGGGCTTTTCTTTGCTTCCGGGTCGGCGCCGATCAGCTTGACCGGACCGCCAAAGGCAGAGGCGGCAGGCCACAGGTCGAGCGTCAGTGCGGCCAGGTAAATCGCTGCTTCCAGCTCCGGCTGGCAAACCAGTTTCATCGTGCCGTCGGGCAGCTGGCGCAGCACCGATTGCGCCATGTCGTCCGCCGCCTGCGGCACCCAACTGCTCGATGCACGCGCCTCCCGATAGGCGTCGGCGAGCGCATCGACCGAGGCAAAGGTGTCTGGCCGGTTGGCTGAAAATTCCACCAGCCTCAGCTCGAAACCGCGCATCAGTTCATACACCGGATGCCCGCGCGGTGGCACGCTGGGCGGGTCGAACAGGACCAGTGCATCCCAAATCCAGCCGTTTTCTACCGCCTGCTTCATGGCGGCGCGCGCTGTCATCGAATGGAATACGCCCACCGTGGTTTTTTCGCCCCACTGTTTGGCGACCGCATCGCGCACGGTGCCAAGATCGGCCGCCATCTGCTTGTAATTGTGGCCGTCGGCGCCAGTCGGGGCGTTCTGGCCGTGATTGCGCATGTCGAACAAGACCACGTCGTACTTGTCCAGCAAGGGTTCCCAGAATACGCGGTAACCGTCGATGGCAAAGCCGTTGCCGTGGCTGATGATCAGGCGCGGTTTGCTACTGTTGCCGTGCCGCCGCACGGCGATTTCCGCGCCATCCGACATGCGGGCGGTAAAGCTTTCGGAGGGGACAAGCGGTGTTCTCGGTGTTGATGTGTTCATGATTTTTGAATTGAATTGATGCGCCCTTGCACGACGCATTCGGAAATTATGCTTTTGCTGCGAATTTCAGTTTCAGCGGAAGATTCGAGCGAATCCGCATTGTATTGTGGACGACGCGCGTTGGCTCGCCGGCCAGCTCGATGGACTCGATACGCTTGGCCAGTTCGGTGAACAGGACTTCCTTTTCAAGCCGGGAAAGCATTTGACCGACGCAGCCGTGGATATTGGTGCCAAACGCGAGCTGTCCATGGGCAATACGATTGATATCGAAGACGTCGGGATTATCCCATTTCCTTGGATCGCGGTTGGCGGAGCCGATCGATAGCATGATCTTCTGCTTTGCGGCGATCGGGGCGCCGGCAATCGTCGTCTCTTCCGTTGAGGTCCGGCAGAAATGGTGCCACGGCGTTTCATAACGCAGGCCTTCTTCCACCGCTTGCCTGGCCAATGCCGGATTGGCGCGCAGCTTCTGCCACTCGCCAGGGAATTGTGTGAAGGCATACAGGATATTGGTGATGGCGGTGATCGTGGTGTCCACACCCGCTGAAAGGAAAGACCGGACCAGCATCAGCGCTTCGTCCTGCGGCAGCTCGCCGGCATCGGCCGCCTGGTAGACCAGTTCGCCCATCCCGTTCTTCGACAGCCGGTCGCGTTCGCAGCACGACATGATCCAGCTGATGACGGGTTCGGCGTCTTTCACCGAATCCTCGAAAATTTTATTGTGGATGCCAAAAGCGTTGAACACCATGAGGCCGTACTTCAGCATGTTTTCCCGCCCCTCCGGCGACACGCCAATCGCATCTGGAAACACCTTCAGGATATAGGCCTCGGACAGGTCCTTCGCACCGTTCACGATCTCCTTTTCCATCAGGCGATCGATCAGGGCCCGCGCCTCTTGCTCGAAACCCTCGCGCAGTTTCCGGATGTTGGCCGGCGACAGTACCCGCCCCATCACCTGGCGACGCTTGGTATGCTCGGGCGGGTCCGCCTCCAGCAACAGGCTGGGCGCTCGCCAGGGCTTTTCGAAATAGTAGTTGGTCAGCCCCAGGCCCTTGCTTGAACAGAAGGTTTTGGGGTTGCTGAGGACCGCATGAACCTCTTCGTACCGGGTCAGGAACCAGACATTGTATTTATTGAGCCAGACCACCGACCCCAGGTTCCGGAGCTGCTCATGGGCGGCGAACGGATCCATGATGTACTCAAGGGAAAATGGGTCGACATCCGACATGGGAAGTCCGGATTGGGCGGCGATTGCTGACTGCATTGAATGTCTCCTGCAAGGCTTGTGGCAATCATAAAGGGTAGCCAACGCAATTTGCTAAGTCAAGAAGCTTCTATTAGAAGCTAATCGGCAGCATTCGACGTTGCTGCGAATGCTTGTTCGTGTTGTGTCCTGCGGACCCGCCCTTGCGTCGCTGCGAACTCCTGCGCACTTCGTGCGTCGAATAAAGCGTGCTCGGTTTGTCCTCGTTCAAAGGAGGTCGCAATGCGCATTTCGTCTGTATATCCCATCCTTGGCGCCCTGCTGTTTGCCTACGCACAGGCCGGCGCTGCACAAGGTGCATCGGTGAAAATCACCGCCCCCGGAAGCGGCGCCAGGATCGACGCCATGGACCAGGCCAAGGTGACGTATGAAGTCGTTCCAGGCCCCAAGGGCGACCATACCCACCTCTACGTGGACGGCCGCGAAGTGGCCGTCCTGCGGCAGCTCAAAGGCAGCTACGAACTGGCGCCCATGGCGCCTGGGCCACACGACATCTGCATCAAGGTCGTCAATAAGGCCCACACCCCGATCGGCGTCGAGGCCTGCGTCAAGGTAACCGTCAGCTAGCCATCATGGATCTGCAAAACCTGGGTTATGCGGCAATTCAGGTAGTGCACAATTTCGGCGCCGTTGCCGTGGTCGGCAGCGCTGTTGGCGCAGTGTGGATGAAGCCGGCGTCCATGCGTATGCGCCGCGGACTGTCATGGACAATGCTGGTGGGATGGGCCGCGCAAGCTGCCAGCGGCGGCGCCTTCGGCGGCCTCAGCTGGCTGTATTACGGTCGCTTCCCGGATATCCACGGTCTCGCCATCGCCGCGCTGCTGGTCAAGATCGCCTGTACGGCGACGGGCTTGCTGTTGGCCGCAGCCTTTCTTTATCGTGGCGAGCGCTGGAGCGAGCAAGCGCAGCAAGCGAGCTGGCGCGCTCTGGCTACGCTCGCTGCAACAGCGCTCACGGCCGCTGCCTTCTTGCGCTGGTTTTCCTGATGCCAATGGAGGCTGGCCGGATGCGTGCGATGGTACTATCCGCCCACCCCCACATTGCCCCCGCCGCCACCAACCAGATGAAAGTCCCGAAACGTCTCCAGCCCCTGATCGATGAGGGCTTGGTGGACACTGTCATGCGCCAGCTCATGAGCGGCAAGGAAGCCACGGTCTATGTCGTGCGCTGCGGCGACGATGTGCGCTGCGCCAAGGTCTACAAGGAAGCCAGCCAGCGCAGCTTCCGGCAGGCGGCGTCCTACCAGGAAGGACGCAAGGTAAAAAACAGCCGCCTGGCGCGGGCGATGGAAAAAGGAACCCGTTACGGCCGCAAGATGCAGGAGGAAGTCTGGCAGAACGCCGAAGTCGATGCGCTCTACCGGTTGGCCGCTGCCGGCGTGCGGGTGCCGGTGCCGTATATCTGCTTCGAAGGCGTGCTGCTGATGGAGCTCGTCACCGATGGCGCCGGCAACGCCGCGCCACGCCTGAACGACGTCGAGCTCAGCCCCGAACAGGCGCGCGCCTTCCATGCGCAGTTGCTGCACGAAGTCGTGCTGATGCTGTGCGCTGGCATCATCCACGGCGACCTGTCGGAATTCAATATCCTGGTCGACGCCAGCGGCCCGGTCATCATCGACCTGCCTCAGGCGATCGACGCGGCCGGCAATACCGAAGCCGGCGCCATGCTGGAGCGCGATGTCGCCAACCTGAATGCCTGCCTGGGCCGTTTTGCGCCCGAGCTTTTGCACAACCAGTACGGCCGGGAAATCTGGGCGCTGTACAGTGCCGGATTATTGCGCCCCGAAACGGTGCTGACCGGCCAGGTTGCGCCGGAAACGCGGCCGGCCGACGTCGGTGCGGTGCTGCGCGAAATAGACATCGCACGGCAGGAAGAACAAGAGCGGCTGCAGCGTTTGCATCAGGACTGAGTGCTCGCGCAATGGCTTGGGAGCGGCAGCGACAGTTGACCGATGGAAATATTTCTGCGAACTTATTGGCATCCATCATCCGTCGTGCGACCACGCAACATGAGATTGCACGCATCAAACCAGGAGACAGTCCCAATGAAAGTAGTATCCCGCCTGCTCGTCACGCTGTTGTTCGGCATCACGGCATCGACCGCCGCACTTGCGCAATCCAATGCACCTGCCGAAGCGGCTTATCCGTCCAGGACCATTCGCATCATCAATCCCTATTCTGTCGGCGGCCCGACCGATACGCTGGCGCGCATCGTTGGCACTGGTCTCACTGCGCGCTGGGGACAAGCGGCGTTTGCCGATTCGAAGGCGGGTGCAGGCGGCGGCATAGGCATGGAGCTGGCAGCCCGCGCACCGGGGGACGGCTACACGCTGGTGGTCGCGCCAACCGGACCGCTGGTCATCAACAAGCATATTTTCTCGGACTTGCGTTACGACACGGCCAATGACTTCGCGCCGATCTCGATGCTGAGCAGCATCGACAATGTGCTGCTCGTCAGCAACGACCTGCCAGCACACAACCTGAAGGAACTGGTTGCCTATGCCAAGGCCAACCCGACCAAGATCAGCTACGGGTCGCCCGGCGTTGGCACGCAGCCGCACCTGGCGTCCGAGATGCTCAAGCGCGCAACCGGGATCCAGATGATCCATTCGCCGTACAAGGGAACCACCGAGGCACTGACTGCGTTAATGGGAAACCAGATCACCATGCTGCTCGGGCAGCAATCGTCAGTGGCTCAATTGATCCTGTCCGGTAAGGTACGCGCAATCGGCATTGCCAGCAGCAAGCGCTCGCCGGTATTGCCGTCGGTACCCACGCTGCAGGAACAAGGCCTGACCGGCTTTGAATCCGCATCCGTTTATGCACTGCTCGCGCCAAAATCAACACCGGCGCCGATCATCGAGAAGCTGTCCAATGAAGTGCAGGCGATCCTGAAGGACAGCGCGACGCGCAAGCGCATCGCCGACATGGGCATGGATGTTGTCGGCGGCACGTCGGCCGAGCTGGCCTCGTTCATGCGGTCCGAATCCGCACGCTACGAGAAAATCGTCAAGGAAGAGAACCTCAAGGCACGCTAGGCAATCCGCAAAATCCAGCCCTCGCCCCGGCCGCAGCGGGGCGGCTGGATTTGCAGGTCATGACGGTATGCCGTGCGCGTATGCCGTGAACGTTTTCAGGACGCCAATTCACTCTGCGCCGGGCACCCGGGAACGCTTGCGCTTGTGCAGGTACATTTTCCTGTCGGCGTGCAGCAGAAGCTGCTCGGCGTCTGTGCCATCCCCCGGATAGATCGCGATACCAACGCTAGCGTCCAATGCGACAGCCGGCCCGTTGGCGACCATTTTCCGGCTGAGGGCCGACTTGATCTTTTCGACTATCGCGTTGGCGCCATCGGCGTCACGCACGTCCTCTAGCAGGACGACGAACTCATCGCCCCCTACCCTGGACACCGTGTCGGCTTCACGCAGACAGCCCTGCAATCGTGCCGCCACCTCCTGCAGGAACACGTCGCCCGCCGCATGCCCGAAGGAGTCATTGACGAGCTTGAAATCGTCGATATCCACGTACAACAATGCCAGCGTACTCTGGTTCCGGCGAGCCCTGGCCAATGCAGACCTGATCCGGTCATACAGCAGCCTGCGGTTAGGCAGGCCGGTGAGCTCGTCATATCGCGCCGCCCTGATCAGCTCTGCATGCAGTTGCTTGCGCTCGATCGCCGTCGCGATCTGCGCGGAAATGAAGTGCAGGAACTCGGCGTCCACACTGGAATAGGCTTCACGATTGCTCAGCATGAGCACGCCAACGCTCTTGTTGCTCGTGACCAGGGGCAAGGCCATGCGGCATGTCGTTTCGCTCGTCCTTGACTCGGCCGCCAGCTGGATCGGCTTGCCCAGGCCCAGGACTTCGGTGCAGCAACGACTCGCGGAAGGATCCTGCAGCACATCCCAGTCACCCGTCTGGTACGGAAAATCGAGCCGTCCCGTCTCCGAATCCACCACGGCGACAGCAAATCCGGTGAGTGGAATCAGCTCGGCCACGATTCTGTAAATGTCCCTGGAGAGCGCTGACACGTCAGCGGCGTTCTGCGCCGCCTCGGAAATCGCGTAAGTCGCTGACTGCCTCGCTTCTGCAAGCTTGCGTTGCGTGACGTCACGCGCCACGCCGATGCGCATCTGGTCGGCCTCGGACCAGCGTGCGGACCACATGATGTGCACCAGGCGCCCATCTTTGTGTACATAGCGGTTTTCGAAACCGATCCTTGGATGACCTGCCATCACCAGCTTCGATTCCGCCAGCGTTTTTTCCCGGTCCTCCGGATACAGGAATTCGATCATGGAACGGCCGATCATCTCAACCGGGGCATAGCCGAAGATGCGTTCGCTTGCAGCCGTGATGTGGACCAGTCGTCCTTGCGCATCGACTAAAAGTACCGCGTCGAGCAGGAGATCGACAAAATCAGGATGCACGTCGCTGGGCTCTATTTGCATCCGGTAAGAATACCATCAGCCGTAGCGGACGCGAACATCGAACGCACCGGTGCATCAGCAAGGAACGCCACTGGTGTAGGGAATAAACGTCACGGGGAATTGCGCGGCGACGAGATCGATTTTCTGGCGCAATCCATACCCCTGGTCCAAATTCTGCCTCATGCTTGACTCAATTAATTGCTGTAAGGCAATTAATTGAGTCTGACTGAAAAGATCATGTCCTGCAAGACAAAGTCTCCCGGATTTGGCCCGCGCAGGCAGTTATGTCGCTCCTGAAAAGATACACCTTGCCGGTTCATGTCAAACACGGTCAGCCGGGTCACCACTTTTGGCGCGACCGGAAAGCCAGGCGCATAACAGTTTGGCAATCTCCTGCGACATCTCGAGTCTGACGATTTTCGGGCTACAATCCTCCCGCCGCAGGCTTACGCCCGAATCACGCCGACGAGGCGGTGAGGACGAAAGACTGCATGTGCCTGTGATGTACCAATGCAGTTCCGGAATCTGAAACCTGGCATTTCCACCCGAACTCCCCGCGCCTGTCCAAACCCCTGTGCCAGCTCAAACCATATTCAAAAACTTACGCATCCAGTGGGGGAGCCTGATTTTTGTATTGCTTGCCGTGGGCAGCTACATCGTCTGGACCTTGCTGGCTGAACGCCAGGCCATTTACCAGAACGAGCGTGATCGCCTGACGATCCAGGCGCGCGTGATTGCAGAAAACCTGGCGCGTCAGCTAGAGGCAGCGTCCTCGGCGCTCACGTCGGTGAGCCGGGACCTTGAATTCATCCAGGCCCAGAAGTACGGACAGCAGGACATGTTGAACCGCCGCCTGCAATCCCTCAGTGATGTCATGCCGGGTGTGCGCACCATGACGGTCATGGATCCCTCGGGAACTGTGATCGCCAGCAACCGGACAGAGCTTGTGGGACTCAATCTGTCAGCCCGGGAATATGTGCGCAGAGTGCTGCAACAAACGGACCCTGAAGTGCTCCACATTACGCCGCCATTCAAGACCATCCTGGGCGTTTTTTCAATCAACCTGTTGCGGGTGAAAGTCAATGCACAAGGCCAATTGACAAACGTCGTGACCGCGACGATCGACCCGGATTTTTTCAACATCCTGCTGGACTCGGTACGCTACGCGCCCGACATGTGGACCGCACTTGCCCACGGTGATGGCCGGCTCATCATCCATTTGCCGCAGCGTCCGGAGCTGCTTGGGGCAGACTTGAACAAGCCGGGCAGCCTGTTTCGCCGCCACATGGAGAGCGGCCGGCGTGGCACCTTGCTGGAGGGCCGCCTGACCACCACCGGTGACGACACCATGATGGCCCAGCGCACCATCGATCCGAAGGCCTTGAAAATGCACCGGCCCCTGGTGGTTGCCGTGGCGCGCAAGCCGTCCGCCATTTTTGAAAATTGGCGGCGCGAGGCCTTGGCGACGATGGCGCTATGGGCGTTGCTGGCCTTGATTTCCGCGGCCGGCCTGCGCTACTACCAGAGGCATCAGCGCATATTGCTCGGATTGGTCATGGAGCAAGAGAAGGCGCGCCGGGCGGCCGAGGAAGAGATCAAGAAACTGGCATTCTACGACCCGCTGACCAACCTGCCCAATCGCCGCCTGCTGCTTGACCGCTTGCTGCAATTACAGGCTGCCAGCTTCCGTCACCAGCGTCATAGCGCCTTGCTGTTCATGGATCTGGACAACTTCAAGTCGCTGAACGACACGCATGGCCACAACTATGGCGATTTGCTGCTTAAACAGGTGGCCCAGCGCCTTGTCAGTTGTGTACGTGAAGAGGACACCGTCGCCCGGCTGGGCGGCGATGAGTTCGTCGTCATGCTCTGTGAACTCGATGCCCAACGGGCAGAGGCCGACAAGCAGGCACAAGTCATCTGCCGTAAGATACTTCAGGTCGTCAGCCAGGACTATGTCTTTGACGACTTCACCCACCACTGCAATGTCAGCATCGGCATTACCCTGTTTGGTCATCAGCCGGAACCGGAGGATGACATCCTCAAGCGCGCCGACCGGGCCATGTATCTGGCCAAGGCAGCGGGAGGCAGCGCCTTCCGGATGTCGCACGAGTACGAGTACGAGTCCGCAACCGGCTAGCGCCGCGTCGCTTGACTTGGCATTGGCCGGCCCCGGCCCCACCGCAATCGATAGCAGACAAGCAAGCGAGAAATCCATGTCAACCGAATCAAAGTGCCCGTTCCCGGGCCATGCCGAAAAGCGTCCGTTCAGCGCTGGCCCAAGCAATGCAAGCTGGTGGCCAGAACAACTGAACCTGAAGGTCCTGCACCAGCACTCTGCGCTGTCCAATCCGATGGGCGAATCGTTCAATTACGCCGAGGAATTCAAGAGCCTGGACCTCGATGCCGTAATCACGGACCTGCGCGCATTGATGACGGATTCGCAGCACTGGTGGCCGGCGGACTATGGCCATTACGGTCCGTTCTTCATCCGCATGGCCTGGCACAGCGCAGGCACCTACCGCATCTCGGACGGCCGTGGCGGCGCGGGCGGCGGTGCGCAGCGATTTGCGCCGCTCAACAGTTGGCCTGACAACGGCAACCTGGACAAGGCGCGCCGCCTGCTGTGGCCGATCAAGCAAAAGTACGGCAGGAAGATTTCCTGGGCCGACCTGATCGTCCTTGCCGGCAATGTCTCCCTGGAATCGATGGGATTCAAGACCTTCGGCTTTGCCGGTGGGCGCGAGGACATCTGGGAGCCCGGCGAGGACATTTACTGGGGCCCTGAAGGGAAGTGGCTGGATGACCAGCGCTACAGCGGCGAGCGTGAACTCGCGAACCCGCTGGCGGCGGTGCAGATGGGCCTGATCTACGTGAACCCGGAAGGCCCCAATGGCAATCCCGATCCGGTGGGGTCGGCGCGCGATATCCGCGAGACCTTCGCTCGCATGGCGATGAATGACGAAGAAACGGTTGCGCTGATCGCCGGCGGACATACCTTTGGCAAATGCCACGGCGCTGCCGATCCGGGCAAATATGTCGGTCCGGAACCCGAGGGCGCAGGCATTGAAGAGCAAGGCCTCGGCTGGAAAAACACCTTCGGCAGCGGCAAGGGCGTGCACACCATCACCAGCGGTGTCGAGGGCGCGTGGACCACCAACCCGATCCAGTGGGACAACGACTACCTGGACATCCTGTTCAAATATGAGTGGGTGCTGACCAAGAGTCCGGCCGGCGCCCACCAGTGGACGCCCGGCGATGCATCGGCAGCGGGCACGGTGCCCGATGCCCATGATCCGTCAATACGGCATGCCCCCATGATGACCACGGCGGACCTGGCCTTGAGGATGGATCCTGCCTATGAAAAGATTGCCCGCCGCTTGCGCGAAAATCCGCAGGAATTCGCAGACGCATTCGCCCGCGCCTGGTACAAGCTGACGCACCGCGACATGGGGCCACTGGCGCGCTATCTGGGCCCGCTGGTACCCAAGGAAGAGCTGCTGTGGCAGGACCCGGTTCCAGCGCTGGATCACGCATTGATAGACGAACAGGACATTGCCGCGCTGAAGGCCACGGTGCTCGCATCCGGTCTTTCCATTTCCCAACTGGTGACGACGGCCTGGGCCAGCGCCGCAACCTTCCGCGGCAGCGACAAGCGGGGTGGTGCGAACGGCGCACGACTTCGCCTGGCGCCGCAAAAGGATTGGGCAGTCAATCAACCGGCTGAACTGGCCAAGGTTCTGCAGACGCTGGAAGCGGTCCGGCAGACTTTCAACAACGCGCAAGCAGGCGGAAAGAACGTATCGCTGGCGGACCTGATCGTGCTGGCCGGTTGCGCAGCAGTCGAAGCAGCGGCGCAGAAGGCCGGCCATGCGGTGACGGTGCCCTTCTCGCCCGGGCGAACCGATGCGTCGCAAGAGCAGACCGATGTCGACGCGTTTGCCGTACTGGAACCGCGCGCGGACGGCTTTCGCAACTACATCGGCCAGGGGCTGGAAGAATCGGCGGCTGCGCTGCTGGTGGACAGGGCGCAATTGATGGGCCTGACGGCTCCCGAAATGACGGTCCTGGTGGGCGGCATGCGCGCCCTGGATGCAAACTTCGGGCAATCCGCACATGGCGTATTCACCGATCGGCCCGGGACACTCTGCAATGACTTCTTCGTCAACCTGCTCGACATGGGCGCGAAGTGGCAAAAGTCCGCCACTTCTGCAGGCGTGCTGGAGGGGCGCGATCGGACAAGCGGCGAGATCAAGTGGACCGGTACCGTGGTGGACCTCGTCTTTGGTTCGAACTCCCAGCTGCGGGCGCTGGCGGAAGTCTATGCGTGCAGCGATGCGCAGCCGGCATTCGTGCGCGACTTTGTGGCGGCCTGGAACAAAGTGATGAACCTTGATCGCTACGACCTTGCATGATCCCGTGGCATCAGTCTTGACGGGTTTGCAAGACATTGCCCCGACGCGGTACCGGCTGATCCGGGCCCGCGTCGGGGCTGGCCCCATTTGCAGTTACCAATCCGTACGAAAGCATTGCGTTCGCAGCGTCAAGCTTGCTTCAACGGCTCCGCTGGCCCGGTGGCACCGTAACCCGCGTCCTCCCCGCCCACGCAGGACTCGCCTTCGAGCTCAACGTCAACAGTGACATGTCCGAAGGTGCGGCGATCGAGCAGGTTCCGTACAAGCGTCTTGGCTTCGACCACTTCCTCGCGCGTGGCATCACGCTGCATCACCAGATGGGTGGTCAGCACATGCATCTCGCCGTCCACCGTCCAGCTATGCGTATGGTGCACCGACATCACTTTCGGATGCAGCAGGACTTCACGCTCGAATGCCTCGATGTCGAACGTGTCAGGCACCCGCTGTATGAACACATCAAAGACCTTGCGCAGGTTGCGGAACACGTTCCATAAAATGAAAACAGCGATGCCAATCGAAAGCAGCGGATCGATCAGCGGCAGATCCCACAGCGCCATGACGCTTGCGCCTATCAGCACCGCCAGCCAGCCCAGGGTGTCTTCAATAAGATGCCAGGTGACGACTTTTTCGGTCAGCGACGATCCGCGGCGGACCTTCAGGACTGCCGCGCCATTGAATATCACGCCGACCACCGCCAGGGCGATCATCCCTGGCGCATTCACCGGTTGCGGGTCAAGCAGCCTGGCTACTGCATGCCACACGACAAACGCCAGGCCGGCGACCAGGATGATGCCGGTGATCAGTCCGCCCAGCAGCGCATAGCGCCGGTAGCCATAGGTATCCGTTGCCGTGCGGCCGCGGCTTGAAAGCCGGTTGAAGTGCCATGCAAGCCCCAGCGAAATGGAATCCCCGAGATCATGCACCGCATCGCTCAGGATGGCGATGCTGTTGGTCCAGAATCCGCCGATAATCTCGATGATCGTGAAGCCCAGGTTGAGCAGGAAAGCCGTCCTCAGGTTTTCATTGCTGCCGTGCGCATGGTCGTGCGCGTGGCTGTGATGTTCACTCATCGTCGTCTTTGTTGCGATACCAGGGTTTGAGGCGATCAAGCGAAATTTCCGTCCATCCATGGAACTCGCCTGTCTGGTTCAGTGTATACCCGTCAGGCCAACAGGCCGCTGCCATTGGAAGACGTCCTGAATCATATACTCTCCGCATCACTCTCCCGCACCACCGGCAGGTTCTTCAACAGCAAGGGCAAGCTCAGCTGGTAGCCTTGTCCACGCAAGGCCCTGATGGTCAATCCCTGACTGGCATGAACGTCGAGCTTGCTGCGCAGGCGACTGATCAGTACTTCGATGCGCGCCTTGTTGACTTTTTCCGGCTGGGCGTCATCGCCGAGCAGGGCGATCAGCCGGTCATGCTCGACGCACTGACCGGTGAGCGCCATTTCGCGCAGCAGGACGACCTCGGCCCTGGTCAGTACGATCTGCTCGCCGGCTGGCGATTGCAGTGCCATCGCGCTGACGTCAAGCTGCCAGTTCGGCGCCGCGCCAGGCGCCTTGATGCGTACCAAGAGGTTGTTCAGCACCGCAATCAATTCGTCCGGCCGCGTCGGCTTGGTCAGGAATACGTCGGCGCCAGCCGCATACCCGTCAAGCCGGTCGACGCTCCTCACCCGCGCGGTCAGGATCACGATGCCGATATGCGGCAGCGCGCTGCGGATGCGCCGGGTAATGCTGATCCCCTCTTCCTCCGGCAGGTTGAGGTCGAGGATCAGGATATCGGCACAGCCGCTGGCCAACGCCAGGTTGAGCTCGCTACCGCAGTCCACGCCGCGCACGGCATAGCCTTCATCAGTCAGGAAGAGGGCCAGCTCATTGCGCAGCGCCTCATTGTCCTCGACCAGTATTACCGAAGCCTTGCTGCCCCTGCTCATGCGCGCTCCATACGAAAATTGAATGCGACCCTTGACTGCTCGCCAGTGAAATGGATTCGGGAGCCCATCTGTGTGGCGACCGACTGCGACAGCCACAAGCCGAGTCCGGCGCCGGCCTGGCCGCGCGCGCCGTCAGCACGGTAGTAGCGCGAAAAAAGTTGGGCCGGATCGGGCCGGCCCGCACGGCCGACCTGGTTGGACACGGTCAGGTTGATGCTGCCGGCGTCGCCCTCCGGCGCGCCGTCGACCGTCAGTTCGACGGTGCTGTCGGGAGGCGAATATTTCAGTGCATTTCCAAGCAGGTTCAACAGGATCATCCTGAAATAATGGGGATCGGCTAGCAGTTCGATGCCGGCGGGTACCGTAATCCGTATCCGGTTTGCGTCGAGGGACCGGACCAGGTCGTCCAGCGTTGCGGCCAGCGCGAAGCGGCTTTTTTTCATGGGCATCAGGCCCAGCGCCATCTGGTCGGCCTGCACGCAGCGCTCGACAATCGCGTTCAGGTCATCAACGGCGCGCTGGATGTTGACAATGCGCGCTGACTGTTCGCGGTCGTTTTGCAGGCGTCTGCCAAGCGAAGTTGCCGCAAGCTGGATCACAGAAAGCGGATTCTTGAACTCGTGCAGCAGCATCATCATCAGCCGCTCCATGACTTCTCGGATCGACTTTTCATGTGCCGCCCGCTGCCGGGACTCCATCTCGCCCAGCATCGAGTGCCCGAGCGCCTCCTGCTGCCTGATGTTGATCAGCCACATCAATGCGATGAGCGTGGCCATCATGGTGGCCGAGCGGAATGCCAGCATGTTGACGATCCATTCCGATGGTTGCAGCAGCCCCAGCAGATACAGGCTCACGCGCAGGGAGTTCAGCATGCTCAGGATCAGCAGCGATGCGACCAGCCAGCGGCCGCTGCGGCGGCGCCTGAACACGATTACCGTGATGGGGATGGAAATGACGCTCACCAAGGCCATTGCGAGAACACCGAGGAAAAGGATGGCCTGCCGGTCGACGAGGAATAAAAGCGGCAACAGCGGTGCGTATAGGCCAAGGATTACCCTGAAGGTCCTGCGCCCCCAGGCGGGCATTCCCATTGCATCGAGCAGGGAGCCCAATATCAGGATGGTCAGGAAGCCATTCGCGACAATCAGGAAATTCCCCACCGCCGGGGTACCGAACACTTGTGTATAGCGTTGGTAATCCTGCAGGAATCCGAACGCGTTCAGGTAGGTTAGCCCCAGCACGACAATATGCAATATCGAATAAAGGTGCAGACGCTCACGGTTGGTCAGCATCATTAACAGCATGACGCCGAGCGAAAAAACAAAACAGCCAAGGAAGATGCCCAGCACCAGGGATCGATCAATTTCGTCTTCTTTCAGATCGCTGTACGCCATCAGCGACAGCGATATCAGCATTGAACCGTTCGACTGCACCCGCAGGTAAAGCGGCGTCCGGTCCGGCTGATGGTCGATCCAGTTCAACCGGCGCGACAGCTTGACGCTGCGGCCATCGGGGTAATACAGCCTGACGTCGTCAAGCGTAGCGGGCAGCACGCTGAGCACCAGGTCTTGCTGCGGGCCGGAATCGTCAAACGTGAAACGGACCCAGATCGCGGATCGCGTATACCCCAGGCTCAGAACTTTTCCGGCCGGCGAAAACGTGCCCTGCCGCACTTGCTCCAGTGTCATGTCACCGCGCGGATCCTCCAGCCAGGAACTCTCCCGGATCAGGTCGGCGGCCAGTGTGTTGGAACAAAACAGCGAAAAAACAATGGCGAAAAAGCATTGCGAAAGCTTTTCAATCGCGGCTTGGGACAGGCTCCGAAGCCTCGTTGTACTGCCTGAAACGGCCATTTTTATTATCTGCAAGCTTGTGCAAGGTTCCGAAATATAACTCCAATAAGATTGCGCCACATCAACATTTTTCGGCAACATCAAAATCATTTTTTCCTTGCAACGAAAGCGACAGATTTATCTGCGCGATATGTCTGGTTCGGCCCCGAGCTTGCGGCCAACCATACCGCCATGCCAATGGAATGCCATTTCCAGCGTCCGAGGTGCGCCGGACCAACTATTTGTGAAATTCAATCGCGCAAGAAATTTGCATTTCCATTGATCCGAATTTCTACTCAAAAAGTCCTTGTCTCTCTAGAAAGCCACTGTCTGTGAAAAGCATGAAACCGGCTCCCAAAAGGCGTCTGCAAGTCCTCGTTACCTACCTCGCCCTGAGCGTTGCAAGCCAATCCATTGCCCCGGCTTTTGCACAGCAGCCCCTCCCGAAGAACCCGCAAACGGGAACCAGGCTCAATCCTGCGGCCATGCCTTTCCCAGCCTTTGCCGCACCTGCTTCGGCTGCCCCCGTCGGCTTGCCTGCCAACGCCGGTAGCCCGGGCAATATCGTCAATGCCGCGGCAATGCGGGCCGAGTCGCGGCTGATTCCCTTGCCGCGCATGCCGGACGACCAGATCGGCGACCTGATCAGCGACATCGCCCTCGAGCTTGAAATGCGAATGGGCTATCGCCGGGTACAGGACGACCAGAAAATGTTTCCGCTGCCCGATCGCGCGGTGTCGCCATTCATGGTCTCGCGCAAGACCGCAGGCAAGACCGACTACATCCGTATGGGCTACCTGACGATCCCGCGTCGCGGACCGCAGTTGGTCGTCAGTGGCGGCAGCATGGCCAACGGTGTGCTGGGCCCCAACGCCGACATCGGCACAGCCGAATTCGAGCCGCTGGTGCGCCGCGTGATGGAAGAGACTTTCCGGGTGCGCAGCAAGCTGTCACTGAGCGGCTTGCAGGCCAACCTGATCAACCTTTCCTATATCGACGCCGACAGTGCCCTGTTCGCGCTGCGCGCGATGGGCTATTCCGCAGTGATGGAAGAACTGCCCCTGGCAGATGACGACTCGTTTCGCGGGCGCGATGTGCCGCTGTTGAAGGGCAGCCGTTTTTCCGAGCCCGGCTTTGGCACCACGATCAACCCGTCCCAGACTGTCACCTTGGCAGGACCCGACGGCGAGTGGGTGCCGGGCATCGCAGCAGGGGCCGGCGCCGGTTTGCCGCTGGCGGGCGGCTTGCCCGCAGCTTCCGGCATGATGCCCCTGCCCGGCTTTCCCGCTGCGCCAGGCAATCTCGCACCGCGTGGCTTGCCGCGTACCTCCGCATCCTCGGACGACTCGGATTTGCCGGGCGGATCGTCGATGCCCCCCATGGGCTCGTCAAGCAGCGCAGGTTCGATGGCGCCAATGGGCGGTACCGGCAGCCTGATTCCGCTGCCGCCGATGGGCGGCGCAACTGGCGGTCTTGGGGGTGCGTTCAATGGCGGCTTAGGCAGCAATCTGGGCAGCAATCTGGGTGGCAGCCTGGGCGGCAGCATGGGCGGCGGCCTGGGCGGCATGGGTTCGCCGACCCCTGCCAAGCCTGCAATGGCCAAAGTGCCGAGCTCGATCGACTACGATCGCCTTCCCCTGATCTTCAAGATGCCTACGCCCGACCCGCGCAATGTCGGCCTGGTCGGCTCCGCACCGAAAGAAGGTGATTCCTCGTTCGGCGGCAGCGCTTCCGCAGCGGCCAATTCGCTGGGGGTGAGCATGATTCCCAGTGCCGCCACACCGCTGGCGCCGACAGTGTCGTCCAGCACCACGCAGTTGCTGGTGCTGACCCATCCGGACAGTCCGGAGCAGTTCCACAAAGTCAAGCGCGTGCTGGAGGATCTGATCGACAAACCGGCGCGGCAAGTGTTCGTCGAAGGCCTGGTGCTGGAAGTCAGCAAGCAAGCCATCGAGGAACTGGGTATCCAGTGGAACCTGCGCAACGCCACGGCCGCAGTACAACTGGGCACGCTGGTACAACTGACGCCGAATGCCGGCCAGACGGCGCTGGACATCCTGAAAAACTCGGCCGCTTCGGATGCATCGCAGTTCATTGCCCGCATCAATGCGCTGGTCGACCGCAACAAGGCAGAAATCCTGTCACGCCCAAGCGTGCTGACGCTGGACAACCGGCAAGCGACGATACGGGTCGGCACCGACATACCAATTGCCACCAGCAAGGATGCCAGTTCCGGCGCCGCCAGCGGTCGGGTCGCCTTCTCGTTCCAGTACCTGCCAACCGGCATCCTGTTGAACGTGCGTCCGCGCATCAACCAGGAGGGCCGGGAAATCAGCATGCTGATCGACGCCACCGTGTCGGCCACCGTACCGGGACAGGACTTGCGGGTGATCGATCCGACCACCAACGTGACGCTGGCATCGGCGCCGTCGATTTCCACCCGCCGGGTGCAGACCTATGCGCGCATTCCCAACAACACGCCCCTGATCATCGGCGGCCTGGTGTCGCGCGACCAGACCAAGCAGGAAGACAAGGTGCCGGGCCTGGGCGACATTCCCTACCTCGGTCGCCTGTTCGGGTACGAGAGCAACAAGGATGCGCGCCGTGAAGTGATCATCGTGCTCACGCCATCCATCGTGACCGAGGAATTCCGCGCCACCAAGCCGCAGTTGCCCAAGGATGACGACCGCTTCGACATGGCGGACATGACCCTGTTCCGCGAGGCCTACCGGATCCGCGCAGAAGACCTCATCGACAGCCAGTTCATTCGCTTCAACCGGCGCTTGCTGACTTACCGCTCGATCGCCAACCAGGTGATGGCGCGTAATCCGGCATTGGAAAAATCTGAAACCTTTGCCAGGTTCCAGGGCACCAAAGTTCCGGGCGAGTTCATTTTCGTATCGGGCATGATGGCGCGCATGCTGTCGCGCCTGAAGGCTGGCGAGAACGTCAATATCGACAAGCTGATGTTCTTCGAAGGCACCGAGGGCGCCCAGTTCTCGCGCGAATCGGTGGGCGGAATCATGCGCCGCCTGGGCGATGGCAAGACGGCCGAAAGCTTCTTCAAGAAAAATCCGAACAAGGCGCTGACGCTGCGTTTCAGCTTCGCTCGCGCCTCCACCCGTACCGGGCAGTGGGCGACCGAGCCGCTGGCCGAGGTGAAAGTCGTGGATTGCGCGGACCGACAAACCTGGAAGCAACTGCTGTGGGACATGAACCAGCCAGTCGATGGTGATCAGAAACACTACACCATCGTCATCCACGACGAGTCGGACCTGGAGCGACTCAAGACTGCGGTGGCGCTGAAGAACACCATCCTGAATAACGGCAACGAGCGCGGCACCGTGTTCGACAACTTCCTGCCGGGCCGCATGGTCTCGATGCAGCAGGTCAGCCCGGACTGGGAGCGCACGATGGAAGGAACAATCGGCCGCTACTTCTACTTCAGCGAACTGTTCTACCCGGCGTTTGCCGACACCCTGGAACGATCCATTCGCGAGCTCGACGTCGCTTTGCGCCTGCCGGAAATGGCGAAATACCTCAATGGCATCAACTTGCCATCGAATGCTCCCTGAAAACCCATTGAAATCCGCGTTCCGATGGCTGGACTGACCACCAAATTGACGATACCGGTAGTGCTGATCGCCACCATGGCGATCGGCCTGACCGCATTCCTCAATCTCGGCAAATTCGATCGCACCCTGGGCGAACTGGAAACATCGCGCGCGCGCTTTACGATCAATGAAATCCACGCCACGCTCGAGATGGGGCTGGCGCTGGGCCTGCCATTGCGCGGCATCGCCAATGCGCAGGGCGTGGTCGAGTACGAGATCCAGCGCAATCCCGCGATCGTGGCCATCGTGGTGCATGACGAGCAAGGCGGGATTGTGTTCCATGCCGGCTTTCCGATGGAAGGGGACAATGTACCGGCCAGCTGGCGCCCCCATATCGCCGGCAAGGGCGCCAAAAGCTGGTCGCTGCGGGAGAACGACGAACAAATCATCGGCGCTGGCTTGACCAGCGTGATCGGCGCGCCGGTGGGCGGCGTCGTGCTGCGCTACTCGCTGCGCGACCATGACCGGATCGTGGCTGAAGTCGGCGCCTACCTGCGGAAAACCGCCGGCATCGGCATGCTGCTGACGGCGCTGGCGGCGATCGCCGGCATCAGCCTGCTGATCCGCAATACCACCGGCCGGCTCAAGCGCATCGAACGCTCGCTGGCGTCCGGCGCCCCCGCTGGCGAGAGTTCGGAATCCACGACGCTGGCCAAGGATGTCGTGGTGACGTCGCAAGCGGCGCTGCGCGAGCTGTCGGACGGACACGCTGCACTGTCCGGAAACGCCGCTTCGACGGAGACACGCTGATGCGCGAACTGGTCATTGTCCCGATCCGCCGGCTGTTTGGCTTCACGCTGCTGGTCCTGCTGCTGTCGCAAGCCCTGGTCTCCTGGTTTGCCTGGTCGACGATCGAAGAGAAAATCCGTCCCGAACTCGATCTCAAGGCAAAGGCGGTGTCGATTTCACTCGGCGAAAAAGTCAAGCGTGCGCTGGAATACGGCATTCCGTTCGACCGCCTGAATGGCGTAGAGGCGTTCTTCGACGACGTCCTGCGCGACAACACCGACCTCGGTTTCATCGCCCTCACCGACACCGCGGGCAATGTCCTGTTTGCGTCCGGCGTGTCGGCTGCCCGCTTGCAGGCTGCAATCGGCAAGACGCCAAAGGAAGAAGCCGGCAAGCCCGTCACGCTGCATGTCGCCGCAGGTCCCGGCGGCGGCGACAATCGCGTCTTCTACGATACCCGAAGCCCGTTCGAACACCAGGCCAGGACGCTGGGCGTGATCCACGTCGGCGTCGACCAGGCCTTCGTGACCGCACGCATCAGCGGCTTGCGCTATGACATCGGCATCGTCTTGCTGACCAGCATGCTGATCGCTTTCGAGATCCTGTTGTTCATCGTTTCCCTGAACTACCTGGAGCCAATGCGGCAGGTGGCGGAAATGATGGCGCGCATGGCCAGGGGCGACTTCAGCAACAAGGCTGTGGTCAGCGTGAAGGAGTCGATCGGATCGCTGGCCGAGCGTCTGAACGGCATCGGCGACAGGGTCAACCAGGGATTCCATGAACTGGTGCATGCCGCACCTGCGCGCAATGGCGCCGGCCAGTCCGGCGACAACCGACATGACACCCACCGCAGCTTGCTGCAGCAGCTTCGTGCTCGCTATGTGTTCGCCGAAGGCGGCATCGCAGGCAGTTTGGTGCAGCAACGGGTGGTAACGATCCGCATCCTGACTTTCCTGTTCATGTTCGCCGAGATGCTGTCGCGCTCCTTCCTGCCGATCTATGTCGGCAGCCTGCCGGATCCGGGACTGGGCCTGTCCCCGGACCTGGTCGCCAGCCTGCCCATTACGGCCAACCTGTTGTGCGTGGCGCTGAGCCTGCCGTTCGCGGGCCGTTGGTCCGACCAGCTTGGCCGCCGCAGCAGTTATGTGCTGGGGGCGGCGGTGCTGATGATTGGACTGATCACGGCCGGCATCGGCGGCCATTTCCTGCTGCTGCTTTTGGGACGCATGGTGTCGGGTGTCGGTTACGCCATCCTGTACATGGCCTGCCAGGGCTATGTGGTCGACAACACCACGACGACCAATCGCAGCCAGGGCATGGCGGCCTTCGTGTCGGCCATCATGGTGGCGGAAATCTGCGCACCGGCGGTGGGCGGCATCCTTGCCGATCGCATCGGCTACCAGATGGTGTTCATCCTGGGCGCCGTGACTGCCGTGCTGGCCAGCCTGCTGGCCGTGCGCACGCTGGACGACCGCAGCGCCAGGCGCGCTGGCGCGCCGCAGCCGGCCGGCGCTTCATCGCTGGGCCTTTTGCTGCGCAATCATCGCTTCATCGCAGTGTCCGTGCTGGCCGGCGTGCCAGCCAAGCTGCTGCTGTCGGGTTTCCTGATCTACCTGGTGCCTGTGATCCTGACCGGCATGCAGGCCACGCCGGCGGAGATCGGCCGCTACGCAATGATCTATGGCGTGCTGACCTTGTCACTGGGCCCGCTGTTCGCGCGCCTGGCCGACCGCCTCGACGCCCACGTCTGGGCCGTGGCAGCCGGCGGACTGATCTCGGGCGCGGGCTTGCTGGCGATCCTGTTCGACACCGCTACCTGGCCGGTCCTGGCCGGCATCACAGCCCTGGGCATCGGACAGGCGCTGAGCATCTCGGCTCAACTCGGCCTGGTCACCCGCGTCACACAGCAAGAAATGGATACCACGAGTGCTTCCTCGGTGCTGGGCGTGTATCGCTTGATCGAGCGGCTGGGCGGCGCGCTCGGCCCTATCCTGGCTGGCACCCTGGTCGCGTTCTATGGCGCAGCCCGCTCGATGGCGGTGCTGGGCGGCTTCGCCGTCGTCACCGCCCTTTTGTTCCTGCTGGTGTTTGCGCTGGGCAAACGCAAGTCCGATAGCCGCGGCCACGCTTTGGAAGGAGGCCCGGCATGATGTCGCGCGCATCCCGGCGGCGCGATCTGATGATGGCCGGCCTGTCCGGGCTGGCGCTGGGCAGCCTGCCCGCGCTGGCAGCGACACCGAGCGGGTCATCGCGTCCATTTCGCATCTTCATGATCCTGCATCGTGGCGAGACCGAGGTCGAAAGGGGATTCAAGGCGTACTTCGAGCATCGCAAGATCCCGCTGGAGCTGACCATTCGCGACATCGCGCAGGATCCGACCAAGGTGCCCGGCTTCGTTGCCGAGGCCAAAGCCATGAAGCCCGACCTGATCTACAGCTGGGGCACCCCGGTCACGCTGGGCGTTGTCGGCAAACTGGACGCAATCGATCCGGCCCGGCACGTGACCGACATTCCGGTGGTGTTCACCATGGTCGCCAATCCGCTGGGGGCAAAGCTGGTGGCGCAGCGCACCTCGTCCGGCCGCAACATCACCGGCGCGTCGCATGTGGTGCCGCTCGACCAGCAGCTGGCCGCGATCCGGGCCTATCGCCCGCTCAAGGATCTTGGCGTACTGTTCAATCCCGGCGAACCCAGTTCGGTGCAGGTCGTGAAGGACTTGCGCGAGGCCGCCAGGCGCGACCGCTTTATCCTCAAAGAATTCGCAGTGCCGCTGGATGCGCAGAAAAAACCGCTGGAATCGGCCTTGCCGCAACTGATCGCACAAATCGCCCGCGCCCGGCCGCAATTCCTCTACCTCGGACCCGACAGCTTCATCGGCGCCCAGCGCAAGGTGATCACCGAGACCGCGCTGGCCCAGGGCCTGTCGACCTTCGCCGCCACTGAAGTGATGCTGCGCGACGGACGCGCCCTGTTCGGCCTGGTGTCGGGCTATGAGAATCTCGGCCGCCTGACGGCGTACAAGGCAGAGCAGATCCTGGTGCAGAAGAAGCGCCCGCAGGACATTCCGATCGAGACGCTCGCGCGTTTCTCCTACATCGTGAACATGAGCGTGGCCACGCAGCTGGATGCGCATCCGCCACTGAAGGTCGTCAACTTCGCGGAGATCATACGATGAAGATCCCGGTGCCGGAAATCGCGCTGGAATGGCGCTCGCTGCTGCCCCACGAGGCAGGCATTGCGCACCAACTGCACCTGCGCGCGATTCGCAGCATGGACAGCAAACTGGTGCGGCAAGATGGACTCGACCAATTTGTTGATCATGTGGGCCGGCTGGGCCACACCGTCGGCTGTTTCGCACCCGGACAGCAGATGGTGGCGTATGGCGTGCTCAGCCTGTGTTCCGATACCGTCACGCAAATGGCGCAGTTGCTGGCGGTGCCGCAACAAGACCTTGATCGATTTGCCGTGCTCGATGGCGCGGCGGTGGCGCCGGAGTGGCGCGACCGCCAACTGCACCACAGCCTGATCCGCGAGCGGATGGCGCTGGCACAGGCCTGCCAACGCTCCTTGCTCGCGGTGACTGCGGCGCCCAACAACACCCCCAGCCTGCGCGCATTGCTGGGCGAAGGCTTCAGCATTGCCGCTTTCGCTTTCGTCTACGGCGGTTCGGCCAGGCTGGTGCTGACCCGCGACTTGCGTGTGCGCCTGTTGCCGGCGGCATCCGGCCGCAATGTCGAACTGGACGACTTTTCGGGCCACGAGTCGGCGCTGGCAGCCGGCCTGCGCGGCGTACGTTACGACGAGCGCGATGGCCGGCCGAGCTTGCATTACGCCCCCTGCGAAGCGGTCCAATACCAGCCGCTTTGGCTGCACGACCGAGGGGCCCCTGCGCCAAAAACACACTGACGTCTTTCACTTTTCGCGGAACAGCTGCTGCTGCGCCGCATTAACTCCCACCCGACCGGTGGCCGGCCGTAGCTCCCACTTCACTTAAATACAGGGGAAAAAAATGTACGAAAAATCAAAAAGAGGATTGCCATTCGTCGCTGCCGTGACGAGTACTTTCGCACTCTCAATCGGATCGCTGGCACACGCGGCGCCGGCCGACGATGCCGCCGCCATGCTGCAGACTTATTACCAGCAAGCCGGCGGCGCCAAGACCCTGAACGATGTCTATACCACATACCAGTGGGCGCAACCTTTTGTGCCGACAGCCCAGAATCCGGATGGCACCGTCAATTGGGCATCGGCGCCGATCAATGACGTCACGGCACAGGACGTGCTGGCCAAGACATTCAAGATCGCAGCCTCGCGTTGCGGTAGCGACCGCGTGCAGACCACCAATGACGAGGTGATGAAATTCAGCAGGGTGCTCGGCGCCAAGTTCAACGCCGACCAGTACAAGCAGCAGAAAGCGAATTTCTGCCAACTGGTGCAGGTCGTCGCGCAAATGAAGATCCGCTATGAAGCCTACCAATACTTCAAGCAGAACGGGATTAAGCTGGCCGGGAAAAGCAAAACCGAAAAGCTGGGATTCAAGAACCGGGAACGGCATGTCGGTGTCGGCTTCACTTTGATGTATTACCCGGACCTGATGGATACCGCGCAAAATGGCCTGTCCGTCGAAGACCGGTTCCAGTACAACTCCTACATCAAATGGAGCGACGACAATCCGACCAACCTCAACATCGTCAAGCGCATCCGCGAGTCGCAGGGCGACAACGAGGACATGCTCTGCCTGCCGGTCATTTCGAACTGGGCATTCCTGTGCGTGCGCATCAACGACGTGAAGACCAGCTCGATCAACATGTCGGTCTGGGCCAAGGTCAGGCGTTATGACCGCAGCAAGACAGTCAGCCTGGGCAGCTTCGACGTGCCGGCGCCTTTCGGCTACCTGGACGAACTGTCGCAGATGAAGGACAACGCCAAGCAGGACATGTACAACAAGGTCACGACCCAGTTGGCCAATTTCCTGAACATCAACACCCAGATGATCCAGACGCTGGAAACGGCCTACGCCTACGCCAACAAGTAAGCAATGCGGCCCGGACCGGGCTGCACACGGTAGTGGCATCAAGAAAGAAAGCCTGGAAACAGGCTTTCTTTTTTTGCATTCTCTCCTGCGGGAGTGCGCTCTGACAGCGCACCGGGATCAAACCCGCTTCTCTCCACCCGGGGAGTTCGCCGGCGGCGGTACGCCCATCATTTCCTTGATGACATCGGTACTGCCGTTCTGCCGGACCGACGCGATCGCGTCATCGCGCTCCTGCTCGGTGCCAAACAGCCGGACATCTCGTTCTCCTCATGGAATCCACTGATGAGATGAGATTTTGCACCTGTGCGAACCCGGATGGTTTAAGCAGGGGAGTCGCAATTTGACCTGGATCATGCCAGGTCAAGGTTCATCCGCGCGATTTCGCATCCGCCACCTGGGTAATCACCAGGCCCACGATCAGCAAGCCCACGCCAAGCAGTTTGGTAAGGCTCACCGGCCGGACTGCGGCCCCCAAAAGTCCAAAGTTATCGATCACGACGGAAACAATGATCTGGGCGGAAACGGCACAGACGATGAAATTGGCAACGCCGATCCTGGGAGCAAGCAGCGTGGCGCTCAATACATAAAAGCCAACAATGACGCCACCGAGATAGTCGATTGGCCTGATATTGCCGAACGCTTGCAAGTCGGGCAGCGACCTGGTGAAAAAGAGCGCGCAAGCCAGGGAGAACACGGCGCTGACACCGAACAGCACGACCGGGGCATGCACCCCTTCTCCGATCGCCCTTCCCAATCGTCCATTAAGAATCGCCATGACCGGGATGAATGCGCCGGCCAGTGCCGCCCACAATAACAATCTGGTTGATATCATTATTCTTGTATTGATTCAGTTCCGAAAGCGTCGATGCTATCACGCTCGGATTGATAATTCTCCCGACGAGCAAAGCGGTTTCATCAGTCGAATTTTTCTCAATAGCAGGAACGAAAAAGGGGCAGAAGGACGCTCGCCATGAAAAAGCCACGCATGGCCGGCGGTCCGGCAATGCGTGGCCCAAACGTATGCGTCAGACAACCAAGTCAGGCAGGTGACCTGCAATGGAGTCGATGCCACGCTCAGTGGCGGTAATCCTGGTTGCGGTCTTCAAATGCCTTGATCTGCTTTTCTGCCTCGTCTTTCTCTATTCCATAGGCTTCCTGGATTTTCCCGGTAAGCTGGTCGCGCTTGCCTGCAATATTATCCAACTGATCGTCAGTGAGCTTGCCCCACTGCTCTTTCACCTTGCCCTTGAACTGCATCCAGTTTCCTTCGACAATATCCCAATTCATTTTTCATTCTCCATGCAGAAAGTTTATCAATGAAGCATCAATTAGAAGGCCCCGGAAAAATTTGGTTCAACGCGAGCAAGGGCCGCGCGCCCGGTCCGCATAAGGGACCAGGGCCTAACCCCACTTTCCATCCAGCCAGGAACAATCGATGACGGCATTACCCAACTGCCCTAAGTGCAACTCGGCCTACGCCTACGAAGACAAGGGCATGCTGATCTGCCCCGAATGCGCGCATGAATGGTTTGCCGTGGCGGCCCAGGCGACGGAAGAAAAACGGGTCGTGAAAGACGCCAACGGCAACGTGCTGCAGGACGGCGACACCGTGTCGGTGACCAAGGACTTGAAAGTGAAGGGCTCGTCGCTGGTGGTCAAGGTGGGAACCAAGGTCAAGAACATCCGCCTGGTCGAAGGCGACCATGACATCGACTGCAAGATCGACGGCGTCGGACAGATGGCGCTGAAGTCCGCGTTCGTGAAGAAGGTCTAGCAGTATCCGGCCAGGGCGGCAGGGGCAGGCGCAAGCGCGACCTTCCCCGGTATCCGATGCGTTGCCGTCAGAACTCTTCGAAACGGGTCAGGTAGCGCCACTGCCCGGGTGCAACACCGGCAATCGGCAGGCGCCCCATGCGCAGGCGCTTGATCGAGACAATCGACAGGCCGACTTTCTCGCAAAGATGGGCGATGGCGCGCGCCGACGATGCAGACTTCATCGCAAAGCGCAATGTCGTTTCGCTCTGCCAGCTAGCCCTGATCTTTGGTATCTGCTTGCCGTTGAAAGTGATGCTGCGGTTGAGCAAGGCCAGGCCATCGGGGATGATTTCATTGGCAACCTCGACCACGTACTCCTGCTCGACGCGCATCAGGTCATCGGTCAGTTTGCGCTTGACGTAGAAGTCCTGACTCAACACCATCAGGCCGCTGGCAGCGGCTTCCAGCGGATCGAGCAGTTCCAGCCCGTTCTTGTGGCGGCGCAGGAAGCGAATGCCGGAATGGTCTTCCGGCGACTGATTGTCCGGCACGAACAATTCCACCGCATCGGCGGCTGGCATGCCTGCGGGCTTGTGGAACAGGATCGTGATCGGCTCGACCGGCGCCAGCTTCGCATTGGGCAGCAGCGAAATGCGCGCATCAGGCGCCACCCGAGCGCCGGGTTCATCAACGACAACGCCATCGACTTCAACGTTGCCACTCTCGATATATTGCACGGCCTGCGTGCGCGAACATTCAAATACTTCAGCCACGCGTTTGGCCAGACGGATTGTTTCGGACATGACTGCCTTGGATACCTAGGGCCGCACAGTCTACCCTGTCGCCGTCCCGGCGCTACGGTATCGGCGAAATCCGGCGCCTTTGGCGGCCATCGGCAGACCCGCACCAGCATCAGCATCAGCCGCCATGAATGCGCGCATCAGGCGCAGTCCCGGGCGATCAGCACAAATCCTCGTCCGACGTACTTTTCTGTGCCTTCTCTTTCGCCTTGGCATTATCGCCGTCGGTCACGATCGGGGCCTCGCCCGGCACGGTTTCATGCACGATCAGGGGCCGCTTTGCACGATCCTCCAATTCGCGCCGTTTCATTTCCTCGGCATCCGCTTGCTGGCTCATCTTCGTCCCCTTGAGAGTGGTTTGGTGCTCGCATGCCAAAGTGCGAACTATGGCAATAGGACAATTTATCGCCCGGGATAGTTCATCCGACACTGACCAGGAACGTGCAGAGCGGGCAAGGGGGTGCGGCATCGGATATTGCTGGCCCCATGCCTGGAAGGACAGCGGTGTTGCTGGCGCCAAACGCCTGTCGTCGCGTAGACTGCCCATGATCGATTACCAGCATCGACATTTCACCTGTCAAACTACCGAATTTCCGGAGCCACCCATGTCCATCTTCGCCCCTGCCAGAACCGTCCTCATTGCAATGTGCCTGGTCACATCGGGCGCCATGGCGTTCACGCTGGCCGACATTTCCAATGCCGATGCCGCCAGCGGACTCAAGGCTGCGCTGGAAAAGGGTTCGGTCGCCGCCGTCGGAAAACTCGGCATTGCCAACGGTTTCCTGAATAACGAGCAAGTCAGGATCAAGTTGCCGCCGATACTGGAGCAAGCGCGCCCGCTGTTGCAAATGACCGGACGAGGGCAACAGCTCGATGAACTCGTGGTCGCCATGAACCATGCCGCTGAAGCTGCAGTGCCGATGGCAAAGCCCCTGCTCCTGAACGCCGTGAAGTCGATGTCGGTGACCGATGCCAAGCAGATACTGACTGGCGGCGACACCTCGGTCACGAATTTCTTTCGCAACAAGACATCGGCCGAGCTTGCCATGAAATTCCTGCCGATCGTCAAAGGCGTCACCGACCGTTCCGATCTCTCGGGAAAATACAATAGCGTCATGGGGCAGGTCTCCAGGCTTGGCCTGTCGCAACAATTGTCGGTGGAAGAGTATGTGACGCAGCGCGCACTGGATGGGCTGTTCAAAGTCATCGGTGACGAAGAAAAGGCAATCCGCAGCGATCCGCTTGGCAGCGGCAGCAAAATCATCGGCAAGGTTTTCAGCGCGGTTCGCTGACCCCCTTGCGCCAGGCGCATCGGCAGCAAAGGCTTGCCTGTGGCGTTTGGCTTAGCTTGCCGGCGTTGTTGGGGCGGCCTGGCTTTCGTGCGCTGTGCGTGCCCGCTCTGCTTGCGCCAATATCGCAGTCAACCGTTTCGTATCGAGGGGCTTGACCAGGTGCTCGTCAAAGCCGGCATCCAGCGCCCGCGCGCGGTCGCTCTGCTGCCCGTAACCGGTCACTGCAATCATCAGCGCGTTGGCTGTTGCCGGATCGGCGCGCAGTAGCCGCACCAATTGATTGCCATCCATTTCAGGCAGGCCGATATCCACCAGGTAAACGTCGAACCTGGTGGCTTGCGCGCGCTTTAGCGCGGCCAGGGAGCCATGTTCAACCTGCACCTCGTGGCCAAGCGCTTCGAGCAGCATTTCCAGCATCGCTGCGGCATCGACATTGTCATCCACCACCAGCACCCGCAAAGCTCGTGTGGCGGGGTACGCCACTCCATCGGCGCCAACCCTGCTCAGGCTGCGCACCCGCTCGGCCAGGCGCGGCAGGCGCACGATGAAGCGACTGCCGCAGCCAATGCCCTCACTGTGGCAAGTCACCGTCCCGCCGTGCAGTTCCACCAGGCTTTTTACCAGCGCCAGCCCCAGCCCCAGCCCACCCAGAGACCGATCCGATGTGCGCTCCGCTTGCGCAAACAAGTCAAACACCTGCAAGGCAAAAGTGGGCGCCATGCCGATACCGTCGTCACTGACCTCCAGGATGACCTGCGCGCCACGCTCCTCGGTCCTGACCAGGATGTTGCCGCCTTCTGGTGTGTATTTGGCAGCGTTATTGAGCAGGTTGGCAACGATCTGCACCAGCCGCATTTCGTCGCCCGTCACCATCGGGTTGCCGGGCGCCAGTTGCAGCCTCAGGTGGTGATGCCGGGCCTGGATCAGTGGCGTGGCCTGCTCGATGGCGTCGGCCACGATATCGCCCAGCTCCACCGGAATGCGCTTGAGCTTGATCAGGCCTCGGGTGACGCGCGAAACATCCAGCAGGTCATCCACCAGCGCCGTCATGTGGCCGACCTGGCGCGTGATGATTGCGCTGGTTTCCCGCACTGCTGATTCATCGAACTTCATGGACTGCAACAATTCGGCGGCGGCACTGATCGGCGCCAGCGGGTTGCGCAGCTCATGCGCCAGCATGGCCAGGAACTCATCCTTGCGGCGGTCTGCGACGCGCAGTTTTTCCTCGGCGCGCTTGCGCGCCGTAATGTCGCGCTGGAATACAGCCAGGCCACCATTCATCGCCGGATTGGCCCGGAGCTCGATCCAGGACCCGCTCATGTCCGGATACACCCGATAGAATTCCAGCGTTTCAGGCAGGCCGTTCTGCCTGACCCGCCGGTACAAGTCCTCGACTGCGGTGCCGCGCGCTTCCGGCCAGATATCCCACAGCTTGCGGCCAATCACCTGCGCTGCCGTCAGCCGCATCATGTGCAGCCCCACTACGTTCATCTGCCGCATGATCCAGTCCGCATCGATCAGCGCAAAGCCCTCCACCATGCTGTCGAAAATATACTGGCTCTGGTCCCGTTCTGCGCGCAGATCGGCCTGCGCACGGGCGCTTTCGAGCGAAGCCCAGGTCCGCTCGGCTACAAAATACGCCACGCCGATGTCGTTGGCGCTCCACTGACGCGGCGCGGCATGTTGCAGGCTCAGGATCGCCACCAGCCGCCCCGATTTGACCAGCGGTATCGCCATATTGGCCCGGATGTGCAGGCTGGCATAGGCATCTGCATGCTGCGCGGTGCGCGGATCTTGCCGGATATCATTCACCACCATCGGCTCACGCATGCGCAGCGCAGCAACCACCTCGGGGCCGAACTCATCGAGCTGCCTGACGACTCCTGCAATGTCCGGAAAGCCATCGCCGCTCCAGTCGTTGCGGATCAGGAATGTGCCCTTTGCATCATCGACCTCGCCATACGAGACCCGCGTGATCCCCATGTGCTGCGCGATCATTTCGCTGGCTGCTGCAAGGATATCTTCGGCCGACGCCAGGAAGCGCAGGCGGTCGGCAAGCGCCAGCTGGAATGCCTGGCGCTCGGTACTCAGGCGCAATTTCTCTTCATTGCGCAAGGCCTGCGTCACATCCGCCGTGCGATGCGAAATGCAGTTGATCTGGCCATTTGCATCGAAGATCGGCGTATTGATTACCTGGCAATAGCAAACCTGAAGCCGTTCGGTAACTGCTGTCGTGGCAAACCGGTTTGAATCGCACTGCAGCGTCAGCGTATCCGGCTTGCCGGTGGCGATCACCCGTGCCAGCGAGGCAGCCAGGTCGACCGTGGCGGCCTGGAACCCTGGCTCCAGGCCACCGGGAAATACCGCCAGCAGGCTCACGCCAAGCAAATCCTCCCGCTTGCAGCCGGCGCTGCGCAGGAATGCATCATTGACAGCAAGGATAATCGCGTCCGCCGTGGGCGACACCAGGCATTCACTTCCGGTAGCACTATCGAATACGGATTGATAGACAGAAAGAGGAAGCATGGAGTGATGGCGAAGACCGTTAAGGAATGAAGCGTGAACACCTTGCGAAATCCACCATTGTCGGCGGCGAGCCGACAACAATACCCAACACTGGCCCGATGAGCAAGCGCCTCAGCGTTAGGTAGCTGCCCACTGGCAATGCCGAACAGGGAGAACCACCCTGCCGCAGAAAGCTGGCAGCGCGGCAGGCATGGGATTGCCGCACCCCTTTCAAACACGGAGCAAGGCTCAGCGCGGCCGGGACACGGCCTCATCCAGGAAGCGCAGCAAGGCCACGACCACCGTCAGCACCACCGGCCCGATGATCAGGCCGATCATGCCGAACGCGGAGATGCCGCCAATGACGCCGACGAACACGGCCAGCGTCGACACCGGCGCCTGTGAAGAAACCAGCAGCGGGCGCAATACGTTGTCGATCACCGACACGCCCGAGCCCCAGACCAGCATGAAAATTGCCCAGCCCCAATCCGAGGTAAGGGCCAGGTAGATGACTGCCGGTATCCACACCAGCGCCGCCCCGCCCACCGGCAACAGTGCGCAAACCGCTGTCACCACGCCATACAGGACCGCTGAGGGCAAGCCGGCAATCGCGAAACCGATCGCCACCAGCGCACCCTGCGACAACGCAGTCAGTACCACGCCAAAAATCACGGCACGCGTGGTATCGCCAATGAGCTTGAGCAATTCGGTCTTGCGCCTCGATTCCATCGGTACCAGCCGCACCGCCCGGTCAAGCATCTGGCGTCCATCGCGCAGCAAGAAAAACAGCAGGAACAACATCATGAAAAAGTGGATCACCGTACCGACCGCGCCAAGCACGAAATCGCCACCCTTGCCCGCCAGGGACTGCAACACCATCTGCGCGCCCTTGACCAGCCAGCCTTCGATCTGCTCCGTGGTGGCGGCGATATGATCGCGCAGGAAGCGCGACAGGCTGCCCAGCAGCGGCAGCGACTCCAGGCGCTGCAGCAGGCTGATGTTCAGGTTTGGCGGAAGCTGTTGCAGGCGGGTGGCGACATCCGCCGCCTGCTTGGCGAATACCGCACCGAGCCCGAGCACCGGACCGGCCAACAAAAGCGGCATCAGGAAGGTGATGATCCCGGCCGAAGCATTGGCGCGCCCCTTGAGCTCGCGCGTGAGCCAGCGATGGGTGGGCGTGAGCAGGAAAGCCAGGCTGATGCCCCAGGCCAGCGCATCCCAGAACGGCGACAGGATGCCGTACAGCGCGAGCGCGCACAGGACAGCGACGGCAACAGCAAAGACCTTGGTATAAAAGTTCAGGGGAAGACTCCTTGAAAAGCCGTGGGCCAATGCCGCTGATGATGGGCGCATTATTCCACAGGACTGCCCAGGCAAGCCTGCACTAATTCAATCAAGCGCGATATGCAGTTGCTGATCTTCGTCCGCTCATTGCCGCTTTTCGACCACTTGGTACGCATGCGGAACGGCAAAAAAATTCATCCCAACAATCGTTTATTTAGCAAACCAGGGGGCGGATTATTCCACGCTGATTATCCGTCACCTCCGCGACTATCGGCGACGCGGGCTACCGGGCTTGCGACGCCGTGTTCATCCGGGCATAGCCGTTGACCATGAGGATCCGGGTGGCGGCATGTGGCGGCATAGCAGGCAATACCGGTTCTGCGCATTTTTCAGGAGACATGCTTATGCATAACTACAAGACCACGGAAGCATGCGACAGGGAAAGGCGTCCCAAGCTGGACCTGGTCGCGCCTGGCATGACAGAGCGCAACTGGAACCAGGCCGAAGTGCTTGGCGCCACGATCTGGCTATGGATGCATTCGCCGGTGCACCGGAACCTGCCGGTGCATACCCTGCCCTCCCTGCTGTTGCCGGCCATAGAGCGACGGCAGTTCGTGCTGGGATCCCAGGCCGGGAAGCCGCTGTTCTATATGTCCTGGGCCAAGTTCGACCTTCAGGCCGAAGCCCGCTATTTGCAGCGGCATTCGGCACTGATGCCAGCTGCCGATTGGGATAGCGGGAACCGCCTGTGGATCGTCGACTGGGTAGCGCCTTTCGGCCATACCCAGACGCTGGCGCGCATCGTCCGCCGGCGGCTGTTCCGGCAATGGATGGGGCGCATGTTCTATCACCGGGAAGATCAGCGCGGAGTCAAGATCATGCGCTTTCGTGGCAGTGCCGTGTTACCCGACGACGCGCAGATCTGGTTTGAAGCCAATCCGCTGGCGCATCCGGGCGACACTCGTCCGGTGGCGCTGTGAAAATGAACCAGCGCTGTGATCGTAACCCGGCCAGGTCGACAAATTTGACTCTGCAACACATCATCGACGAGGTGTGAAATGACGAATATCAGGTTAATGGCCGACTATCTATGCCACCCGCTTTGGTATCTGTCGCCTGACGGATATGAAGCGATCGATCCGGGCGAGCTGCCCATATCAATGGCGCTTCAATTGCGACTTGAAAAATGGGCATGCGCTTATGACAGGACGCTCGACATGAATGATCCCGCCAACTCGGGCTTCCGTAACGCGAATGCCGAAGCCGAGTTCCAACTGGAAGGATATCAACTGGTAGAGAGGCTGAGAAACGAACTGGGGCCCGGATACGTAGTGTCGGCGCAGGTTTGAGCCCAGCGGCCGGGCGTGGGCGCATTGCCGGGGTGCGCGCTGCGTTCCTGCGCTGCGCTGGTCCGGCGCCGGCCAGGGATGTCGTCCTCAGTCATCGTACGGCGCCGGCACGCCGTAGGGTCTTTCGCTCTTGCCTTGCAGGCTGTAATTTCCCCCGGTGTGCCGGAACCCAAGCCGCGTCAGGAAGCGATCGGTTCGCTGGATCTGGGCGCCATTGTGGATATTCACGCAAATCTCGAATGCAGAGCATTTTTCCGCCCATTTCCGGAATGACCAGAGCAGCTTGAAACCCGCGCCCCTCATCCGCTTGTCCTTGAATACGTAGTAGACCAGCACGCCAGCGACGGACTGGTCGGAAAACAGGGGCTTGCTGATCATGCCAATGAGCAAGCCGGCGACTTCGCCCGCATCGTCTTCCGCGATGAGTACGCAATGGGTACCCTTTTCATTCTGTCCGAAGTCGATGATGTTGCGCAGGCTTTCAGTCACCCGTATCAAGCTGTAGTCGTAAGCGGCGAACCGGGTCTCCGCATGGATGCGGCGGCCCAGGTCGGCAATCGCTCGCACGTCGCCGGTGGTTGCATAGCGCACTTTCATCTTTCTCCTCAATGATCAGCTTATGCATGGACAGTGGCGGGGAGAAAAATAAATTGGCCGATGCCGTGGAACAAGGAATGTTGAGGAGCGATGCCGTCCCGCGTGTCGCGCGTTCGATTGGCAGATGGGTATTTCGATTGGTGGTCAATGCAGCGCGCATTACCCCGCTACCAGTTCCACCCCAGCTTGCAGCAACACGATCCGCGGCCCCAGTTTTGGCAGCCACTTTTGCAGTATCTGGTACACATCGCGATCAAACGGCGGCTGTCCACGCGCCAGCAGTTGCGCCAGCTCATCGGCATCGCGGCCAGTGCCAACATAAGCCCAGCCGTCGAGCACGTGCGTGACATCGCCCTCCCGGATACCGATCGGTCCGGCATACGGCCAGGCTTGCAGGCGCATGCCCTCCAGGGCCGCCGCCAGGCGCAGGTCGTGCACGGCGAGCTCTTCATGCCCGGCACAAGCGCCGCTGCACTTGCCAACCTGGCTGGCAAAGCAAGGGCGGCCGGCACGGGCTTTTTCCAGGCCGAGCAGCACCGGACACAACTTGTTCGCCTCGGCAATGGATTGCAAGGCCTGCGACGCCGCCCGGCTACTGGTGAACAAGCCATACAGTTGGCTGTCATGCGCAAAGAACAGGTCGTCCGGACGCGCCAGCATCGGCTTCAAGCTTCCGGCCCGGTGCAGCAAACGCCACGCGCATAATTCTTCGCTTTGCCGCAATTGCCTGTTTTGCGCGGGCATGCGCTGCTTGACCAGCAGTGCTTCCTGCAACAGCGCACCGAGTTCACCGGCGGTCTCTATCCATTCCACACGCTCGGTCTGCTGGCACAGCTGCAGCTCACGATCGGAGGCATGGTCGCCGCTGAAATGCGCCAGCACCCGCCGCCGCAGGTTGTTGGCTTTGCCGATATACAGCGGATAGTCGTTGGCGCCATAGAACAGGTACACCCCATGCGTGGCGGGCAGTCGCTCCAGCACCGCCGGATCGAGTCGCGACGGCAGCGAGGGCCGCTTGGTCAGCCCGGTGATCACCCCGGCCACCAGCTCGGCGTCATGCTCTGCGTGGATACGCTGCCAGAATTGCCAGATCAATTGCGCATCGCCCAGCGCGCGGTGGCGCTGCGCCACCTGCAACTGATGCCGCGCAACCAGGGAATCCAGGTTGTGCCGCTCATGCTGCGGGTACAGCTTGCGCGACAGGCGTACGGTGCACAGTACCGACGGCCGGAAATTGTGGCCGGTCAACCCGAACGCCTGCTTCAGGAAGCCATGGTCGAAACGAGCGTTATGCGCGATGAACATCCGGTTTTCCAGACGGGCGTGAATCTCGTCGGCCAATTGTTCGAAGGTCGGTGCGTCGCGCACCATCTCGTTGGAAATCCCGGTCAGGCCCTGTATGAACGGCGGTATCGGCATTTGCGGGTTGACCAGGCTGCTCCATTCGCGCACGCCATCTTCGTCGACTTCGACAATGCCGACCTCGGTGATGCGATCGGTCGCCAGCGTACCGCCGGTGGTTTCAAGGTCGACAAAGGCGAGGCGGGGGAAGGACGACAGATGGGCTGGCATGAAGGGGGCGGTAGCGACGAGAGTGGCAGGGACAGGTGCGGCAGCGGAATCAGGAGCGGTAGCAGGCCGGGTTCGGGGAATGCGCGCACCGACAGCAGGCAAAGGGGCCTGCAATCACCACGCGGCGCAGCACGGTGCTGTATATAAAAACAGTATGCTGGGAAACCCCGGCTGGCGCAATAGCAGCAAGGCAAGCACAGCCGCCCATGGCCCGACCCGCAGCTCACTCCACCGGCACTGCCCTGGCTCGCGCCACTTCGGCCGCCGACACCACGGCGCCCTTGTTACCCCATGAGGTCCTCACATAGGACACCACCGCCGCCACTTCGGCGTCGCTCATGAACGGGCCATACGGCGGCATGCCATACGGCCGCGGGTTGCCGCTCGTGCTCGGCGGATAGCCGCCGTTGAGCACCATCCTGATCGCATTCACGGGCGACGGCGTCATCACGGCGCCGGTTGCGACCAGCGGCGGGAAGGCCGGCGGCTGGCCGCGACCGTCCGCCCGATGGCATTGCACGCACTGCTTCTCGTAAAGCGCCGCGCCCAGCTTCAGGGTGGCGTCACGTTGTTCCGGCCGCGCAATCGCCGCGGCAGGCGGCATGACGGACGTGACTTGCGGCAGCGACTTCATGTAATCGGCCATGGCCCGGATATCGGCATGGCTCAGGTGTTGCAGGCTTTCGCGCACCACCTCCGCCATCGGGCCGAATACGGCGCCGCGGTCAGACACGCCGGTGGCCAGCAGGGCAACCAGGTCCCGGCTGCTCCATTGCGCCAGCCCTTCGGCGCCGGTTGCCAGGGATGGCGCATACCAGTTCAGCATCGGGATCAATCCCCCGGTCAGTTCGCCACTGAGCTTGGTCGCGCCAAACTGGTTGCGGGTGGCATGACAGGCGTTGCAGTGCCCCAGGCCCTGCACCAGGTAGGCGCCACGGTTCCAGTCGGGCGCACGCGCCGGATCAGGCTGGTAAACCCCGGGCCGGAAATACAGCGCGCGCCAGCCGGCCAGCAACCAGCGCTGGTTGTACGGGAAGCGCAGCGTGTGCTCCTTGCGCGGGCTGTGCACCGCGGGCACCGTGCGCAGCCACGCATGGATGGCGTCGGAATCGGCGCGCGTGACGCGGGTGTAGTTGGGATAGGGAAAAGCGGGATACAGGAACTCGCCGTTGCGGCCGCGTCCATTGTGCATTGCACGCCAGAAATCGTCGGCGCTCCAGCGTCCGATTCCGGTTTCGGCGTCGGGCGTGATATTGGGTGAAAACAGTTCGCCAAAGGGGGTCGGAATGCCGCGCCCGCCAGCATAATCGGCGCCGCCACGCACCGTGTGGCAGGCCATGCAGTTGCCGGCACGGGCCAGGTACTGGCCACGCTTGCGCTGCTCGCTGGCATCGGCTACCGGCGGCGACGGCTGGTCGCCCCCGGGATCAGTCACGAGTTGCCAGACCAGAACCACAAGCGGCGTGAGCAACAGCGTTGCCAGCAGCCACCACAGCAGAGGGCGAACAGGAATACGCAAGCGACTCACTGGCCACCTCCGGCTACGCTTCCGCATCGCAACGGCAAGCTGGCGGCCAGGGCCGGTTCCGGCCGGGAGTCGGCAGGAACCGCTTGCGAGGACAGCCAGGCCGACACCGCACCGACATCGGCAGCGCTCAGGCGCTCGACAATGCCGGCCATGCAGTCTGGCCTGGCCGCTTGCCGGCTGCGGTTTTTCCAGGCGCCGAATTGTGCATTCAGGTAGTCGCGGGGCAGGCCGACGATGCCTGGCAGCGTGGGCGCAATACCGGTCAGCCGGGCGCCATGGCAAGCGATGCAGGCAGGCACATCGCGCTGCCGGTCGCCCTCCAATGCCAGTTGCCGTCCACGCGCCATCACCGCGGCGCTTTCAGCGGCCGCAACCGGCGGCGGATAAGGCGCGCGAATCGCCGCGAAGTGTTCGGCCATTTCCAGCAGATACGCATCGGACAGATGCGACACCATGTAAGTCATCAAGGGATATTGTCGCCGCCCTTCCCTGAAATTGATCAGTTGGTTGGCCAGGTAGCCAGCCGGCTTGCCGGCAATGCGCGGAAAGTAACCGTCACGCGTGACCTGGTCTTCCACTTTATGGCAGGCAACGCAGGCGGCGACGCGCTTGCCGATCGTGTTGTCCGGCGTCAGCATCGGGACTGCCGTGCCAGCTGGCGTCTGCGCAAGCGCAAATGCAGCAGCAGCGAACAGGAGCAACATGACGAATGAGTTTTTCACGGCCTTGATTATGTTGATGACTGAAATACCGTGCACGCGGCGTGCGGTCCGCCGCGCCAGCGACAGGCGGCATGACACGGCGAGCAAGGACAGGGCCGGCGGATCGGCTGCATGCGGCAATCGGGCAGCGCGGCCCGCAGTATCTCATGTCCCGCGGGATACGCGCCGGCTGTGGCGGCCGGTTCCTGTACCGGCGGCGCAGCACGGAATGCAATTTTTACCCGGTACACCGGCAATTTCCTGTGGCCGGCATACAGCAAGGCGACATCGCACCCGCCAGTCAGCGCACAAGGCCGCCGGCGATCTGCAACTTGTCTTGCTGGCACATCCCTTGCAGTCGGAGTCCGCACGAAGGATTGCGTGCAAAGCCTGATACGCAGCGCGCAACACAACGAACACCCAGACCAAGGAGAGTCGTATGGAAACGAATTACCCATCCAGTGGCAGCAAGGGCAGCATGCCCGCCAGCGCAGGTTCGGCTGGCACCGGAAACTATGATGATATCGGCGGCCTGGGTGCGGGCGGCCAGGCCGGTGCGCAGTCGGGTGCATGGTCGGCCGACACCGGCTACCAGCGCAGCGCGGTGCCAAGCGGATCGCTGCGTGACGAACTGTCGAACCTGAAGCGGGACCTCGATGACCTGGTATCGCGCGCCGCCGTGCTCTCGGACCGCGAACTGGGCGAGGCGCGCGACAAGATGATGGTCAAGTTCAGTTCGATGCGCAGCGCCGCGCGCGGCGTGGCCGAGCAGGCGCGCACACAACTCAACCAGGGCATGGATGTCACCAGCGACTATGTCAGGGACAAGCCGCTGCAATCGGTCGCAATCGCCGCCGGTTTCGGCCTGTTGGTGGGTGCGCTGATACGTGGCGGCCGCCACTGAGACAGCAAGCCGCCAAGCAGCAACCTGCCAGGAGCCAGCCCATGTTCGAAACCATTAAAAAGTCAAAGCAGATCTCGGCCATCGCGCTTGACCGCATTGGCGACTATATGGCCTTGCTGCGCATCGAACTCAAGCTGCAGGGGCGCGAACTGGTCCTGCAATTGATTGGCTTTGCGGCAGCCGGTGTGTTTGGCCTGCTGGCCGCGGTGTTCCTTGGCATTGCCATCATCCTGAGCTTCTGGAACACCGACTACATGCCGGTTGCGGCGTGGGCGGTGGTGGCAATCTACCTGGCTGCTGCCGGGGCCGGAGTCTGGCTGGCGCGCAAGCACGCCAAGGGCGAATCGGCATTCAGTACCTTGCGCACCGAACTCAAACAGGATGTGGACCTGGTGAAAGAGAACCTATGAAGCGCGCCATTTCGCTGGAAGAAGAGCGGCAGGCGCTGCTGGAACAAATCCATTCCAGCCGGGCGGACTACCGGCGCATGCTGGCGCAATACGACCAGCCGCGCCATGAAGCTGGAAGCGGCCATGCCGGCGACGACGCGCAGCGCATGTCCCATCTGCGTGGCATGCCGGCCCCGTTCCCGCGCAGCAGGACCATGCGCTGGATCGTCAGCCATCCTTATGCCGTGGCCGGGGTGACGGCGAGCCTGGTCGCCGTGGCCGTGATCGGCCCGCGCCGCATAGCCGATGCTGCCGGCTCTGCGCCCGGGATTGGCGCGATCAGGAAAACCATCCAGCGCAAGCCGCAGCGCAGGCAAACTGATGCCGGCGCCGCACCTGCCATGCGCACGCAGGCACAGGGACGCGATGAAGCGACATCCGGCAGGCAGCAGGCGCTTGGCGGCGCGGCACTGGCCGGCATCACCGGCGTGGTGTCGATGCTGCTGCGCGACCCGGCACGCATGCGCATGCTGGCGCGTGCCGCAGGCGCTGCCAGCGCCTGGTGGAAGCGGCGGCAACAGGCCCAGCGCATCCCGCACCCGCCGCGCCATGCCGAGCGATGACAATCGACAGGGGACGTGGTTGTAGCAGCAGCAGGCATCGAAGAAGAACGTTTTTCTCTTTTCAATTACATTGGGGATCCATCATGAAAAAACTGATTACGTTGATTGGCTTGCTTGCATTGACGGCTGGTCTGGCCGGCTGCAATACCTTCCGCGGCATGGGGCAGGATGTGGAGCGCGGCGGCGAGAAAGTGCAGGATGCCGCGACCAGCACGCAAAAGAAAATGTAAGCCCCTGAAGGCGTAACGGCAATATCCGTGCGCCAGTGGGCAGCGGCTCGCCGCGGCCCGCTGGCGCACATCCTTTGTGCTGGCCGAAGTCGCTTTGCGCCAATCGCAAATTCAAGTGCAAGTCCCCGAATTTTTCCTGCTGCGCCGGGTCTGATCGATAAGCACGGCTTGCCGCACAGAACGTGCCTGGCCGGATGCTTGTGCTGCATCGCCCGACAAGCAGATGAATCGTCCCACGCCAAGGCCGGCCCAGGGTTTTGTTGCAGAAATTCCCGA
>NZ_JAUSNH010000203.1 GCF_030645335.1 Lacisediminimonas sp.
CGGATAGGCCGGATCGCCGGCCAGCCCGGCGATGCCCATCATCCGGTCGTTCAGGGCGTAGTAGGGTTCCAGCGTGGCATAGTCCACCGGCCAGTCGTCTGCGACGCCATCCAGCGTGCGCACCCGGAAGTCTGATGGATGCATGCGCGGGAAATGCCCTGCGTACAGAATCGTGCCGCCACCGACGCCATTGAAGTTGGCGACCTTGATCGGCGTATCGTCCTCATTGACCGGATAGTCGGCCGGATTGCCACGCCGGTTCGGACTGAAGCTGAAGTCGCCGAACTGCCGCGCCTCCCAGTCCCGGCCGTTGCTCGGGTAGTCCGACGACTTGACCCAATCCCCTTGCTCCAGGCACAGTATGCGCATGCGGGTCTCGGCCAGGCTCCACGCTACCGCAGCACCCGACGCGCCGGCGCCGATAATCAATACATCAACAGCATTCGTCATCAGTGATTCCCTGCTCACTCGGTGGCTTTCGACGGGGATGCAGGCGCGCTGCCTGCATCGGCAAATACACAATGCAAGTCAGGCGCTGCTCAGGTCTGCGGCCGGGAGCGGCCCATCAGGCCGTGCACCGCGATCGGCGGATACTCCCGGATGGCGTCTTCATTGGGTTCAGTGCCCCAGCCCGGACGGTCCGGCAGCACCAGGTGACCATCCTCGTACACCGGCACATGGGTGAACAGCTCGTGATCCCAGGCGATGCGGTCGATGTCCACTTCCATGATGCGCAGGTTCGGCACTGCCGCGCAGAAGTGTGCGTTCATCATCGTGCACAGGTGGCCGTAAAAGTTGTGGCAGGCCACGTTGACTTCATGCGCCTCGGCCGCGGCGGCGATCTTCATCGACTGCCATACGCCATTCCACGGCGTGTCGACGATGGCGACGTCCATCGCTTGCTCGCGCAGGAAGGGCAGGAATTGCTGCACGCCGATCAGGGTTTCGCAGGAGGCGATCGGATGCCGGCTTTGCGAGCGCAAGTACGCCAGCGCCTGCGGGTTCAGGGTGTCGATCTCGATCCAGAACATGTCGAGCTCGGCAATCTCGCGCAGTATCCGCAGGTAGCCCTCGGTCTTGGCGTTGAAATTCAGGTCCAGCAGGATGTCCATGTCCGGGCCGGCGGCGTCGCGCATGATTTCCAGGTGCTCGCGCACGCCCTTGATGACCTCGCGGTCGACGTTGAGCTCCGGCGCGAATGGCGTGCCGAAGCCAGTGGCCCAACGCAGGATCTTGCCGTCCTTGTCATAGCGCCAGATGTTGGTCTTGAGCGCGGTAAATCCCTTTTCCCTGACCTCGCGCGCCAGCTTGCGCACGCCGTCTGCGTCGTGGATCTCGGGCTGGTAGTGAGGTACGCGGCCGGCCCGCCAGGTGACGCAATGCGACCAGTACACGCGCAGGCGATCGCGGATCTTGCCGCCCAACAGGTCGTAGCAAGGCACGCCCAGTGTCTTGGCCTTGGCATCCAGCAGCGCATTTTCGATTGCACCGAGCGCCTGCCCGACCACACCGCCCGAGCCAGGCCGCGTCACGCAGTGCAAGTCTTCGCGAATGCGCTCGTGCTGCATCACCGACTGCCCCACCACCCGTGAAGCAAGCTGGTCGATGATTGCGCCCACCCCGGGCGAGCCGAAGCCTTCGTCGAATTCGCTCCAGCCGACCAGCCCGTCGTCGGTCGTGACCTTGACGAAGTAGTAGTTGCGCCAGGCGGCGCTGCACGAGAGGGTCTTGAGTTCGGTGACGCGGTGCTGGGCTGTCATGGAAAATGCATCCTTATGAATAAATGGAGGGATGGTGCTAGTCGCGGGCGGCAAACGGGACGCTGCCGGAAGCGTCGGCAACAGTGGCGGTACGGTCCAGCAAGTACTGCGGAAATGAACCGCCGGCGTCTTCCTGGCCAGTGCGGAACATGGCCTCGGCGATTTCTGGATGTTTGGTGGCCAGGTTGGTCTCTTCCCCATGCGGCCGGTGCGCGGGGTACAGGAACGCGCCGGTTCCGTCGATCTTGGAATTGAACCACCAGTTGTCGTCGATGACGGTCATGCCCACGCCCCATCCGACCGTGACATGGTCGCGGATCGGCCCGGCGCCGGCGAAGGCGGTTTTATAAAACGACTTACCGTCGATCGGCTCCGGGCTCTCCACACCGGTGGCTTCGAGCACGGTTGCCGCGATATCGTGCGCCTGCACGAAGGCGTCGCATCTGGTCCCGGCGCCGAGCTTGCCGGGATGCCGGATCATCAGGGGAATATCGTAAGTCTCAGGGTCGGAGGGATAGGGCCGCTTGCCGATGAATCCGCGTCTATCCCACAGCGAATGACCATGATCGGAAGTGACGATCACGATCGAGTCCTCCAGCATCCCGTTGACGCGCAGCGACTCCATCAAATGTCCGAACCAGCGGTCGCACATCTCCACCAGTCCGGAATAATTTGCGCGCGTGCGGCGCAACAAGTCTTCGCTGATATCCGGGATTTCGGCGTAAGGCGAGATCACCTGCTCGCGGCCTTCATGCGCGTCGTAGCGCTTGCGGTAATGCTCGGGCACGAACCACGGCTCGTGCGGATCGAAGCATTCGACGGTGAGGAACATGCGCTCTGCATCCTGGTTCTGCTCGACCCAGCGGCCCGCCTCCTGCATCACCTGCGCGTTGAACCACAACTCTTCGCGCACACGATCGCGCATGTTCAGCAATGCCTTGCTGTCGAACCAGAACGCATCCTTGTTGGCGGCCTTCATCACGCGGTCGTGGATCTCGCTGAACTCAGGCGGAATCCAGCGCTCGATTTCCTCCTGTGTCGGAACCCGCCCGCTGCGCGAGTGATCGGTTTCCTGCCCACGTATGAAAGTCCACTGGTCGAAACCGCGCCAGAAATTCTTTCCCGGCTTGAACTGGTGATACAGATCCGAAACCAGGCCGGTGCGGAACTTCTGTTCCGAAAATATTTCGGACAAGGTGTGTTGCGCCTCCGGGATCGGCCCCCAGCCCGGGAAGTAGCCCACGCACCAGTCCCCCTTCATGTATCGGAAGTCGCCGTTATGAAAGGGATAGGTGCGCTGGCCGGTATAGATTGCGCGGCGCGCGCACAGGGTCGGCAAGGACTCGGGGAACGCACGCGTAAACATCACGGACTCTTCGGCGAATGCATTCAGGTTAGGCGTGTGGATCGAGCCCCAGGGCGGCGATCCGCCATAGCAGCCCAGGGCGTCACGCCGCAGGGAATCAAAGACGACCAGGATGACGTTGCGAGCGGGTGCGGCGGACATGGGGCTCCTCGTAGAGTGCTACTTGTGCTGTTTCACCAAACAGGTGGCAGGTCAAATGGTAGCGCATATCATTTATGACTGCAACAGTCCGGAGCCATAAAAGGAGCCCATCGAAAAAACTTGACATGATCTATTCTATTTAATGGCGAAATACAGGACTTCTTCATAGCAATAAAGCGAACTTTTGACAGCCAAGAACAACTTGCCAGGCAGCTTGCCTTGCTGGTTGATGATCGCTATCATCCATGCCATTCCTGAATTACCTGCACAGTCGCAAATAAAATACGGGCGCATTTGCCAATAGCCGCACCGGTGAAGGTTCCCGGCAGCCACACTAAAAGCTGGATCGGGCAAGGAAAATGGCGCTATCCTTGCGCATCCAAAAAAGAAAAGACCATGGCTGAATCGAAGTCCAAACGCGTTCGCGCTGGCAGTAGCGGTCACCGCATCGAGGAAGTCGCGAAGCTTGCCGGCGTTGCGCCGATCACGGTATCGAGGGTCCTGAACAAGCCCGACACCGTCTCCGAGAAAACCCGGGCCGCGGTCTGGACCGCGATCGAAAAGATTGGCTATATCCCCAATCGCCTTGCCGGCGGCCTGGCCTCGAACACCTCGCGCACCGTCGGCATGGTGCTGCCGTACATCGACAACCCGGCATTTGCCGAGCGCGTCCAGGGCGTAACCGACGTGATTTCGGCCGAGGGTTACACGCTGCTGCTCGGACTGAGCGGCTACTCTCCCCAGGCTGAACTCGAGCATGTGATCTCGTTCCTGGGACAGCGGGTCGCCGGCCTGATACTGACCGGCACCGTGCACGCCGAGCGCACTTACAAGTTGCTGGAAAATGCCGGCATCCCGGTGGTGGAAGTTCCGCTGATCTCGGGGCGGCTGATCGACATGGCAGTGGGCTATTCCACCGTCGACGCCAGCTACGCGATGGTGGAGCACCTGCTGCGCTGCGGCTATCGCAAGATCGGCCTGATCTCGACGCCGATTGAAAATGACCAGATCGTCCGCGATCGCCGGGCCGGATACGACCGTGCCCTGGCCGATTTCGGGCTGGCGCTGGACGAGACAATGAAGATCGAGGCGAAGGGCGGCGTGGTCAATGGCGAGAAGGCTTTTGTCGAACTGCTCTCCCGCCACCCGGACATCGACGCCGTGTTCTGCACCACCGACATCCATGCGATCGGCTGCATGCTGGAAGCGAAGCGGCGCGGAATCGATGTGCCGGCAGACATCGGCATTGCCGGGTTCGACGATATCGAGCTGGCGCAGGAATTCCTGCCGCCGTTGACCACAGTCAGGCTGCGGCGCTACGAAATTGGCCGCAATGCCGCCAACATGCTGATGGACCGCTTCCGCGGCAATCAACCGGCGCAACGCACCATCGACCTCGGCTTCGAAGTGATCGTGCGCGGCTCCACGAAAAAGCTGCGCAAGTAATCGGTCGCCGTCGCCGTCCTGGTCAGTTCAGCCGCGCCCCGCTGTCGGCATCGAACAGGTGCAAGCGCTCTACCGGCAAGCGGACCTGCACCCGGTCACCGGGCTCAGCCGAAGTTCGTGTGACCAATACCCGCAAACGTTGACCATCCATGCTGCCGATCAGCAGCGTCGTCGTGCCAAGTTGCTCGCAGACCTCGACTTCCAGCCAGCCGGTGGCCCCCGAGGGTGATGTGGCCGACGCCAGCTCGACATGGTCGGGCCGGATGCCGACCTTGACCTGGCTGCCCGCGGCCAGCCCGTCGATAGCGCCCGCAGCAATCGAGCAGCTTGCCGCTTTCAGCATGCCATCCTCTACCCGCATGTCGAGAATATTCATTTCCGGCGAACCGACGAATCCGGCGACATAAAGGTTATTCGGCCGGTCGAAGATTTCCAGCGGCCGCCCGACCTGCTGCACCCTGCCGTCGCGCATGATCACGATCTGGTCGGCCAGGGTCATGGCCTCGACCTGGTCGTGGGTCACGTAGATCATGCTCTTCTCGATGCGACGCTGGAGCTTGAAGATTTCTTCGCGCATCTGCACCCGCAACTTGGCATCGAGGTTGGAAAGCGGCTCATCAAGCAGGAACACCTCGGCGTCCCTGACGATCGCACGCCCGAGAGCCACGCGTTGCATCTGGCCGCCAGACAATTGCTTTGGCCTGCGCTCCAGCAATTCGGATAGCCCCAGCAACTGCGACGCCGTCAGTACGCGCGACGCGATTTCGGATTCGGGCACGCCACGGATCTTGAGACCGAATCCCAGGTTTTCAGCGACCGTCTTGTGCGGGTACAACGCATAGTTCTGGAACACCATGGCAATGTTGCGGTCGCGCGGATCGAGATGGGTCACTTCCTGGTCGCCGATCAGGATGCGACCGCTCGATACCGACTCCAGGCCGGCGATCATGCGCAGCGTCGTCGTCTTGCCACAACCAGAAGGCCCGAGGAAAACCGTCAGGCCGCCGCGCGGCAGCTCCAGGTTCACGTCGCGCACCACTTCCACGTCGCCAAAGCGTTTGTAGACCTGCTCCAGTCGAACCACTGACATCACATTCCTCCAGGCCCTTAGCCCTTGATACTGCCCGCTGCAAGTCCATGCACCAGATACTTGCGCACAAAGATCGAAAACAAGACCACCGGCATCATGACCAGCGTGCCAGCCGCCGCCATCCGCCCCCACTCCCATCCGACGAACTGTATGAACCCGACAATGGCCACTGGCGCGGTGGATGCCTGTGTGCGGGTCAGGATCAGCGCGAAGAAGAAGTCATTCCACGACTGGATGAAACAGATCACCGCCGTTGCAGCCAGGCCGGGCCCGGCCAGCGGCAAGGTCACCTGGAGGAAAGTCTGCCAGGTGGTGCAGCCGTCAATCGCTGCGGCCTCTTCCAGTTCGCGCGGGATGGCGTCGAAAAACGGCTTCATCATCCAGATCACCAGCGCCAGGCTGAACGTCAGGTATACGATCACAAGACCGGTGCGGGTATCGTGCAGATCGAGGTAGCGGTAGGTGATGTAGAGCGGAATCGTGAACGCGATCGGCGGCGCCATGCGCGTAACCAGGATCCAGAGGCCGATCTGCCGCGCGGAACGAAACTTTCCGCGTGACAGCGCGTAGGCAGCCGGCACCCCGAACAACATCGCCAGTACGGTGGCGGCGGTGCTGCTGATGATGCTGTTGATAAAGGACAGCGGGAAGTTCCCCTTCCACAGCGCCAGGTAGTTCTCCAGCGTCGGCGTGAAAAAGAAGCCGCTGGCAAACAGTTCTTCCTTGGGCCGGAACGATACCTGGACCAGCCAGAACAGCGGGTACAGGACCAGCAGCAGCAATACCAGGGTCACCACATCGCCCAGCCATTTCGGATGCCGCTGCCGCCAAGTCAATTTGGGTTCAGTTGGGTGCGCCATTTTTCGGGGTCGTGAGGCCATAGATGAAGTAGCTGATCAGGAACACCGCCGCCAGCATGGTGGTGGCGATTGCGCTGCCGTACCCCCACAGCGAAAAAGTGAACGCCTGCCGATAGACGTAGAAATTGGTCACCTCGGTCACTTCACCGGGGCCACCGTCGGTCATGATGAAAATCAGCGGGAAGGCCTTCACGCTGTCGATCAGGATGAACAGGCCGGCGACCACCAGCGTGGGCATGATGAACGGCAGCCGGACGTGCCAGAAGATTTGCCAGCGGCTCGCGCCATCGATGCGGGCCGCCTCGATCGGGCTCTCCGGGACCATCTGCAGCGCCGCCAGCGACATCAGCATGGCAAACGGAAAGTGTTCCCAGGTGCCGGCAAACACGATCGCCCACAGCGCGGTGGAGGGATTGGTCAACAGCGGACCGACCGGAAGGCCGACCCAGGCCAATGCCCGGTGGATCGGACTGATATCGACTGTGAACAAGGCCAGCCAGGTGATGCCCACCACGATCGGGGGCAATACCATCGGAATCAGCATTCCCGAGCGCGCCCACAGCCTCATCCTGGTGTTTTCGTTGAGCAGCAACGCAACACCGAGGCCTGCGAGCATTTGCAGCACCACTGACGCGATGGACAGTTTGATCTGCACC
>NZ_JAUSNH010000240.1 GCF_030645335.1 Lacisediminimonas sp.
GGCTCGGTCCTCCTTGGCCGTCAACATTAAGTTGCCACGCCGAAGGTTGATAATGACCTCTGACCCAGCGGGTAGCACCGAGTAGACACTGAACTCGGCGCCACCTGGCACCGGCGCCAGCGAGATGCGAATGTCCTGGCCGGTCGAAATACCGCCCAGTACGCCGCCGGAATGATTGCTGGCGAATCCGCCCGGCGTGAGCTCGTCGCCGTGTTCGCTGCCCTTTTGCACCACGCAGCCGAAGCCGGCGCCGATTTCGACGCCCTTGACGGCGTTGATCCCCATCATCGCGTAGGCCAGGTCAGCGTCGAGCTTGTCGTAAATCGGTTCGCCCAGGCCGACCGGCACGTTTTGCGCCACCACCTCGATACGCGCGCCGCACGAGTCCCCTGCCCGGCGCAGTTCATCCATGTAATCTTCCAGTTCGGGAACGATGCTGGCGTTGGCGGCAAAAAACGGATTGCTGTGGACGTGTTCCCACGACTCGAATGGAATCACCCGCTCGCCAAGCTGGCTCATGCAGCCGTGGAACACCGTGCCGTATTGCTGGTGCAACCATTTGCGGGCAATCGCTGCCGCGCCGACGGCAGGCGCAGTCAGGCGCGCCGATGAACGGCCGCCGCCACGCGGATCGCGAATGCCGTATTTATGCCAGTAGGTGTAGTCGGCATGGCCGGGCCGGAAGGTCTCGGCGATGTTGCTGTAGTCCTTGCTGCGCTGGTCTTCATTCTGGATCAGCAAGGCGATTGGCGTGCCGGTAGTCTTGCCGTCGTAGACACCGGACAGGATCTGCACCCGATCCGGTTCCTGGCGCTGCGTGACATGGCGCGAGGTGCCGGGACGACGGCGGTCGAGCTCCGGCTGGATGTCGGCCTCGGACAATTCCATCCCGGGCGGGCAGCCGTCGACTACGCAACCGATGGCCGGGCCATGCGACTCGCCGAAGGTCGTGACACAGAAGAGTTTGCCTATGGTATTGCCGGACATGATGGACCTGAGGGCGAAATGCGAAGAGTGATGATTTTACCAGTGATCTGCCGGTCCCCGGCAGCGGCCGGCGCTAGTCGTTTTCCGGGCCGGCCGGTTTGCCGCTGATCCAGGCCACGAACCGCCGCAGGAATTCCGGCATCAGCAGGAATACCGCCAGCGTCACCACCGCATTCAGGGCTGCCGTCACCAGGAACAGCTGCGCAATCGTCAGTCCGCTCCCGAGCAACACCATTGCCAGCAAGGCGGCAGCCACCATGAACAGGGCGTTCAGGATATTCATGCCGGCGTTGGTGCGCGACACATGGTCGCGGTGGCAGCGCGTCTGGATCATGGCAAACAGCGGCACGATATACACGCCGCCGGCAACACCGATCATCAGGCAGTCCAGCAATATCCTGATCCCGCCTGGCGCGCCGATCATGCCGAGGGCATCGAGCGGCCCGCCCGCGGCGAAGCCGGTGCTGGCGACGAACAGGTCAAACCCGAAAACAGACAGGCCGATCGCGCCCAGCGGCACCAGGCCGGGTTCGATCCGCCCACGCGACAGCCGTTCGCACAATAGCGAACCGGCGCCGATGCCAAGCGAAAAAATCGTCAGCAGCAAGACGAACACAGTGTGGTCGCCATTCAGGTTCATGCGCGCATAGACCGGAAACTGCGCCAGCACGATGGCGCCGTAAAACCAGAACCATGAGTTGAGCAGCATGGCCAGGAACACCGCGCGGTTGCCCTTTGAAAAACGCAGGTTCTGCACCGTGGAAGTCCAGGGGTTCCAGTTGATTTTCAGGTTCGGCACGGCAGCCGGCGTCAGCGGTATGCCACGGCTGGCAAGCCAGCCCAGGATGGCGAACGCGAGTGTCGCGCCGGCGACCAGTACCAGGCCGGCCGGCTTTTGCACCACCAGCACGGCGCCCAGGATTTCGCCCAGCAGGATGCCCACGAAGGTGCCCATTTCGACCACGCCGTTGCCGCCGGTCAGTTCATCGCGCCGCAAGTGCTGCGGCAGGTAGGCGTATTTGACCGGACCGAACAAGGTCGAATGCATCCCCATGCCGATCACCGCCGCCACCAGCAGCCATAGCTGGTGCGCCAGCCAGCCATAGGCGGCAATCGCCATGATCGCGATTTCGAGCAGCTTGACCCAACGCGCCAGGCGCGACTTTTCCATCTTGTCGGCAAGCTGGCCGGCGCTCGCCGAAAACAGCACGAACGGCAGGATGAACAAGCCCGGTATCAGGTTATTGAGCAAGCCCACATCCATCGTCGTCCATGACAGTGCGTCATAGGTGAGGATGGTCAGCAAGGCGGTCTTGAAGACGTTGTCGTTGAATGCGCCGAGGAACTGGGTCCAGAAAAATGGCGCGAAACGGCGCTGGCGCAGCAAGCTGAACTGGCTGGGAGGGGCAATCGTATCGGGATTTCGCGCCGGATTGGCGCCGCTTCTTGCAGCCGCGCCCGATCCGGGCTTGTGGTCGGGCGAGCTCATTGACTGGTCAGGCGCCGCAAGCGCGGGCCGGTGCGCTTGCGGCGCCGGCCACCTTTGGCTGCGGCTATTATTCTTCGCTTTCGGATGGCCAGTCGCGGATATACGCCTTGAGCATCTTGTTCTCGAAACTCTGCGCCTCGAATACGGCCTTGGCAATGTCGTAGAACGAAATCACGCCAAGCAGCGTCTTGTCTTCAATCACCGGCACGTAGCGCGCATGGCGTTCCAGCATGAGCCGGCGCACGTCGTTGATCTCGACGTCCGGCGTGATCACCAGGGGGTCGTGCTGCATGTGCAGGCGCACGGTTTCGGTACCGAGCGAGCCCTGGTTGGCATACAGCGTGCTGATCACTTCCCTGAATGTCAGCATGCCCACCAGGGAGCCGTTTCCCATTACCACCAGGGAACCGATATCGCGCTCGGCCATCGTATTGACCGCCTGCAGAATGGGAGTGTCCGGCGTTACGGTGTAAAGAATGTTGCCCTTGACCTTCAGAATCTCCGAGACCTTCATTGCGCCGTCTCCATGCTTTTTGTTCTTCCGTTTGCAATGTAGCGTAAGCGCAGGTAAAAATCCAGCAAGCACGACAGCCGACCCGGCCTCGATCATCCCTGTACCATCGCACTGCGATGCACCGGTGGACAAATCGATCCGGCTGGCCATATGCTGCACGCCACCAATTTGGTCCGACCAACGACTTCGAATCCGAACAGGAACCGCAATGAGCGACCCGCATCCGCCCGGCTTTGACACTCTTGCGCTGCACGCCGGTGCTGCGCCCGATCCGGCGACCGGCGCGCGCGCCACACCGATCTACCTGACATCGTCCTTTGTCTTTCGCGACTCGGACCATGCGGCGGCGCTGTTCAACATGGAACGCGCCGGCCATGTGTATTCGCGCATCTCCAATCCGACCAATGCGGTGCTGGAGGAGCGCATTGCCGCGCTGGAAGGCGGGGTCGCCGGCATCGCGGTGGCCAGCGGCCAGGCCGCCATGCACCTGGGGCTGGCCACGCTGGCAGGCGCCGGCTCGCACGTGGTGGCGTCGCGCGCGATCTATGGCGGCTCGCAGAACCTGCTGGGCTATACCATGCGCCGCTTCGGCATAGCGACCACCTTCGTCGACCCGCGCGATATTGACGCCTGGCGCGCCGCAATCCGTCCCGAAACCAAAGTCCTGTTCGCCGAGACGCTCGGCAATCCCGGGCTGGATGTACTCGACATTCCGGCCGTGTCGGCGCTGGCGCATGACAACGACCTGCCGCTGATGGTGGACTCGACCTTCACCACGCCCTACCTGCAAAAGCCGTTCGACCTCGGCGCCGACCTGGTATTTCATTCCGCCACGAAGTTCCTGTGCGGCCACGGCACCGCAATCGGCGGGCTGCTGGTCGATGGCGGCACTTTCGACTGGCAGCGCGCCTATGAACGCTCCGGCCGCTTTGCCGAACTGTGCGAGCCGTATGACGGCTTCCACGGCATGGTGTTCAGCGAGGAATCTACCGTCGCCGCCTTTGCCTTGCGCGCCCGGCGCGAAGGATTGCGCGACTTTGGCGCGGTAATGAGTCCGCACAATGCCTTTGCCATCCTGCAAGGCGTGGAAACCCTGTCGCTGCGCATGCAGCGCCATGTGGAAAACACCCGCAAGGTAGTGCAATTCCTGGTCAGCCACAAGGCAGTCGAGTCGGTCTCGTATCCGGAACTGGAAAGCCACCCCGACCATGCGTTGGCGCAACGCTTGCTGCCGCGTGGCTGCGGCGCGGTATTTTCGTTCTCCATCCGCGGCGATCGCGCCGCCGGCCAGCGCTTTGTCGAGGCATTGAAAGTGTTTTCGCACCTGGCCAATGTCGGCGACGCCAAGTCGCTGGTGATCCATCCTGCTTCAACCACGCATTTCCGGGTGCCGGTCGCCCAGCTTGCCGCCGCCGGCATCACCGAAGGCACGATGCGCCTGTCGATCGGCCTGGAAGATGCAGACGACCTGATCGAAGACCTGCAACGCGGCTTGCGCGCTGCGCAGAAGGGAGCCTGAAATGCACCTCGACGTCATGGGACAGGGCGCCTACTGCTACACCGGCGGCAAACAGGTCGATGCGGCGCTGCCAGCCATCATCTTGATTCATGGCGCGCAAAGGGATCACTCGGTCTGGGGCCTGCAGAGCCGCTATCTTGCCCACCACGGATTTTGCGTGCTGGCGCCGGACTTGCCGGGACATGGCCGCAGCAAGGGCGCGCCGCTGGCGTCGGTCGAGGCCATGCGCGACTGGGTGCTGGCCCTGATGGATGCGGCTGGCATCCAGCGCGCAACACTGGTCGGCCACAGCATGGGTGCGCTGGTGGCGCTGGAAGCCGCTGGCAGCGCGCCGGCGCGGGTGGCCAGGCTGGCGCTGCTGGGCGTGGCATTCCCGATGAAAGTGTCGGACGGCCTGCTGGATGCCTCGCTCAACAACCCATCGCGCGCGGCCGAGATGGTAAGCATCTGGTCGCACTCGACACTGGCGCCCAAGCCCTCGGCGCCAGGGCCGGGATTCTGGCTGGACGGGGGCGCGCAGCGACTGATGCAGCACATTGCCAGGTCGAGCGACGCGCCGGTGTTCAACATCGACCTGCTCGCTTGCAACAACTATGCGGGCGGTGAAAAAGCGGCGGCTGCCGTGGTTTGCCCGACCATGTTCATGCTGGGCAGCATGGACATGATGGCGCCAGCGCGCAACGCAGCCACATTGCGCAGCGCGATTGCGGATTCGCAAACCCTCATGCTGGCTTGTGGTCACGAAATGATGAGCGAGCAGCCGGACCAGGTGCTCGATGCCTTGCGCGGATTCCTGAAAAGCTGAGGTCCGGCCGGGCTGTTGCTATCGGGCGCCAGCGGCCATCATGGCTGTGGCGAGGGCAACGGCTCCTTGGCGCCGGCGGCTGACAATCCGGCCAAAGGCTTGCCTTCGCCGGCAAACCAGTCGGACAAGTTGCGCGACAGCCCGTGCTCGATGGCCGCCTCGACTTCCCGGGTCAGGCGCTCGTCGTCGGACGCACCGAACACAAACAGGCGATACACATCGGCCAGGCGCAGTTGGTCCGGGTTGGCCAGCAAGGTCCAACGATCGAGTATGTCTTGCGCACGACCGAGCAGCCGGCCACGGATGCGCCGGCCGCGCGGTTGGTCGGATTTGATCCGCGCCACCCAACCGGCATCGAGCATGCGTTGCAGCAGGCTCTCGGATTCATCATAGCCAAGCCGGGTTTGCTGCCGTATCACCTGCACGTCGACCGCCGCTGAATAAGCGCCGCGGCGCGCCTCGACCAGCACCGACAGCAGCTTCATCGCATCGACGAACGCACTGCCGGGCAAGGCCACATGCCACCAGCGTTCATAGCGCACCACCGGCAAGGCGGCCGACAACACGGCGCCCATCAGCACGATCAGCCAGCCGACATAAATCCACAACAGGAAAATCGGCACCGCCGCCAGCGCGCCATAAACGATGGTGTAGGTTTGGAACTTGGCGATGAATATCACGAACAATCGCTTGGACAACTCGAAGGCAAGCGCCGCAAATATCCCGCCGGCCAGTGCATCGCGCCAGTCCACCGCGCGATTGGGCACCACCTGGTACAAGAGCGTGAACATCATCGCCGTCAGCAACAGCGACAGCACCGTGAAAAAGCGGCCGCCGGCGCTGCCCATGCCGCCGACGGCCAGGTTGGTGGCGTCAAGCAGGTAAGCAGACGCCGTGATCGAAATGCCGATCATCAGCGGCCCGAGCGTGAGCACCGCCCAATAGATCAGCATGCGTTGCGCCAACGGCCGCGACCGGCGCACGCGCCAGATCTGGTTGAAAGCGCGGTCGACCATCGCGATCATCGCTATCGCCGTCACCATCAAGGCCACGCCGCCGATTGCCGACAGTTTCTTGGCCTGCATCGCGAACTGGTTCAGGTAGCCCAGGATCGAATTGGCGATGTTGGGCGGCATCAGATTCTTGAAGAAATAACTTTCCAGCGCTTTGCGGAAAGTATCGAACAGCGGAATGGTGGTGAAAATGGCGAAGGCGATCGTCAATACCGGCACGATGGCCAGCACCGTCGTGAATGTCAGGCCGCCGGCCGCCTGGGGCAAACGCTCTTCGGTCAGCCGGCGCGCCGCGAATCGCAACAGGTCGCGCAACTGGGCAAGCGTGAGTCCACGCACGGCGGTAAGGGCTTTTGAAGGCATGCGAAGCGGGGTTGGGACCCGTCCGGTGGGCACGGCGATGGAAACAAAGCGCCCTATAATACCAAGCATGTCACGACCCAACCTCACACTGCTGGTTTTGTATTACTCCCGCCACGGCTCTACCCGCGCGCTGGCCGAACTGATTGCCCAGGGCATTGAAAGCGTACCCGGCTGCGACGCCCGGCTGCGCACCGTGCCGGGGGTGTCGACCGTCGCCGAAGCGACCGAGCCGGATATTCCCGATCGCGGACCGCCCTATGCCGAACTGGCCGACCTGCAGCAATGCGACGGCCTGGCGCTCGGATCACCCACCCGCTACGGCAACATGGCAGCGGCCATGAAGTACTTCCTGGACGGCACCTCGTCGCTATGGCTATCGGGTGGGCTGGCCGGCAAGCCCGCCTGTGTATTCACCTCCACTGGCAGCCTGCATGGCGGCCAGGAAACCACCCTGGTATCCATGATGCTGCCGCTATTGCACCACGGCATGCTGATGCTTGGCCTGCCCTATACCGCGCCCGGACTGATGAGCACCGCCAGCGGCGGCTCGCCCTACGGCGCCACCCACTGGTCAGGCCTCAACGGCGACAAGGAAATCAGCGAGGACAGCCGCAAGCTTGCCATCGCGCTGGGCCGGCGCCTGGCCCAGACCGCATGCCGGCTCAGGGAGCAGTCATGAATGGCATGACTGACATGAATCCGCGCCTCCACCACAGCCTGTACATCACTGCACTGGCCAGCATGATTGCGCTGATCGTCTTGTGCATCGCCTGGGAAACCGTGGTGGCGCCGTTGCGGCCCGGCGGTTCATGGCTGGTGATCAAGGTCATACCGCTATTGATCCCGCTGCGTGGCATCTGGAAGCGCGACGTCTACACGTTGCAATGGTCCTCGATGCTGATCCTGCTGTTCCTGGCCGAAGGCTCGGTGCGGGCCACGACCGAACACGGCTGGTCGCAGATCATGGCGATCGGCGAAGTGCTGCTGGTTTGCCTGTTCTTCGTGTCCACCCTGCTCTATTTGCGTCCGTTCAAGAAGGCGGCGAAAAAACTGGCGCGGGAAGCAATCAGCAAGGCATCGGAGTCGGTACATGAATGATTTTCTCGACGCCTGCCGCACGGCCATCGGCGACACACAGGTACTGGTGTCGCAAGCCGACATGGCGGGCTACCTGACGGACTGGCGCCAACGCTTCACCGGCAGCGCCCTGGCCGTGCTGCGACCCGGATCGACCGTGGAAGTCGCCCTGCTGGTCGGCCTGTGCCGGGAATATCGCGTGCCGATCGTGCCGCAGGGCGGCAACACCGGCCTGGTGCTGGGCAGCGTGCCCGACGCCAGCGGCACGGCGGTCGTGATATCGCTGGCGCGCCTGAACCGGATCCGCGCTGTCGATTGCGTCAACAATACGATGACCGTGGACGCCGGTTGCGTGCTGGCCCAGGTGCAGGCAGCCGCAGCGGAAAACGCCCGCCTGTTCCCGCTGTCGCTGGCATCCGAAGGCAGTTGCACCATCGGCGGCAACCTGTCGTCCAATGCCGGCGGCACCGGCGTGCTGCGCTATGGCAATGCGCGGGAACTTTGCCTGGGCCTGGAGGTGGTGACCGCGGATGGCGAAATATGGAATGGCCTGCGCGGCCTGCGCAAGGACAACACCGGCTACGATTTGCGCGACCTGTTCATCGGCGCCGAAGGCACGCTCGGCCTGATCACCGGTGCGGTCCTGAAGCTGTTCCCGCAGCCCAGGGCGCAACTGACCGCCCTGACCGGGCTGCGCACGCCGGACGACGCCCTGAAGTTGCTGACGCTGACCCAGCAGCATTGCGGTGCGGCGCTGACCGGTTTTGAATTGATGTCCGGCTTCAGCCTGGAACTGGTGGCGCGCCATTTCCCGCAATTGCAGCAGCCGCTGCCCCAGCCCTATCCGCAATACGTGCTGCTGGAGCTGTCCGACAACGAATCGGAAGAGCACGCCATGGCCATGCTGGAGGCAGTGATCACCGCGGCCATGGCCGACGACCTGTTGCAGGATGCCGTGGTGGCGTCCTCCATTGCCCAGTCGCGCGCAATGTGGAACCTGCGCGAACACATTTCGCTGGCGCAGGCAGCCGAAGGCAAGAACATCAAGCATGATGTGTCCTTGCCGATTTCGAATATCGGCGAATTCGTCCACGTAACGGACAATCTGCTGCAATCCGCATTCCCCGGCGTGCGGATGGTGACCTTCGGTCATCTGGGCGATGGCAACCTGCACTACAACGTATCGCCGCCCGCGGGCATCGACGCCAATCATTTCATTGAACGCCAGGCTGAAGTCAACCGGGTCGTGCATGACAGCGTTCATCGCTACGGTGGCTCGATTTCAGCAGAGCACGGCCTGGGCGCCCTCAAGCGCGAGGAAGTCCTGCTGTACAAGTCCCCGGTTGAAATGCAACTGATGCGCACAATCAAACAGGCACTTGATCCTCTCAATCTGATGAATCCGGGGAAGGTGCTCTGACATTTTCAGAGGACCTTCATGCGGCATGCACTGGCGTTGTTTGCGCTTTCCCTGGTTTGCCTTCCGTCCCACGCGCTGTACAAATGCACTGCCGGCGCCAGTACGGTCTATTCCGATGCGCCCTGCCCTGCAGGCCAGCCTGCGCAGTTGCTGACACCCTCACCCGCGCCGGACGCTGCGCAAGCGCGCGAGGCTGCGCGCAATGCCGCACGCGACAAGGCGGAAGTGAACCGCCTCCGGAGCGAACGCGAGCGACGCATCGCCCAGGAAGACTCGGCCCGCGCACGTGCCGAGGCTGGCCGCCTGGCGCATCAGAAAAAATGCAAGCTGCTGGGCATGAAAAAGCGCTGGAGCGATGAAGATGCGGCGGGGGCGAGCATCAAGCAGGAAGCGAAGGCGAAGCGCTCTGCGCGACGCAAGGCCGAGCAGCTTGAGCTGGAGTGCGGAACCTGACTGATTGGCGCGTGCTTGATCGGAGCTGATTCAACGCGCACGGAACGCGCCAGTCGCAACCCATTCCCTGCCCCGTAGACAGATCAAGTGGCTTCAGAGCCGCGTCGGCAAATCCGATCGCTGCCCTGATTGCCCTGCCTCTGCTTGCCGCACCGGTTTCTGCCGGGTATCCCTGGCCACTTCATACCAGCCACCGGGCCCGGTAGCGTCCTTGCCGATAAGCAATCGGACATCCACACCGGTGCGCAGCGCGCCACTGTCCAGCACCGCCAGGTTTGAAGAAAACCGTCGGCCAAGGCTTCGTGCCTGCTGTTCAAATCCGGCCCGGTACTGGATCACGGTCTCCTGCTGCCGGTAAGGGACGGCGTTGGAGAGTCTGGCCTTGGGCAGGCCATCGGCGATCAGCAAGCGTTTGACTTTCGCCGCCAGGCCGGTGCTGCCATTGCCATTGCTGATCTCGAACCGAACATGCCTGGCCAGCGCCAATGGCTGCTCGGTGGCAGCAGCGGCCAGTCTGGAACCCGGCGCTGCCTGCTCTACCTGCGCCTGCGCTGTCTGTGCTGCCTGTGCTGCCTGTGCTGCCGAGGCCCGATCCATGCCAGCGCCAACCATGGCGCCGCTCCCGGACTCTGGCAATGCTTGCACAAGCGCAGCCGGTATGCTGCTGCTGGAAGGCGCGATAGCGGCCTGCCCGCCAAGCGCCACTGGCGCATAGGGAGTACTGATATCGATCGCGGCCGCACCGGCGACAACAGGGGGCGCTGCCGGCCTGCCATCGGCCAGAGTGCGGGAAGCCGGTGCCACGGCAGCCGCGGCAGCCACCGCCGTTACGGCCACTCCCGTGCCCGAGCGCGCCTGTTCGAAGGCCAGCTTGGCCTGATCGCCCAAACCCTGCTCGGCGTAGGCTGCGCCAAGATTGTTGAGCGTCCTCGGATTGCCAGGTTCCAGCTTCAACGCCTTTTGATAGGAAACTGCCGCGTCAACATAGCGTTTCTGCAGGAATCGGGTGTAGCCCAGGTTGTTGTACAACCAGGCCACCCGCGGCGCGATGGCAAGCGCTGCTTCGAATTCCCGGGCCGCCGCATCATATTGGCCGCGTTGCGAATGGAGCGTGCCCAGTGCGCTGCGCGCCTCGACGAATTCGCGATCGGCCTCCAGCGCCCGCTGGAAAGCGGTCGCCGCCAGGTCGAGCCGGTTCTGCCCCTGGTAATACCTGCCCAGTTCGAGAAAGCCGGCGGCTGCCCCGTTGGTGTTACTGGTGCGCCAGAGCGCTTCCACACGCGGGCCGTCAGCCGACCGGTCCGCTGGCGTCGCGCATCCGAACAGCAGCGGCAAGGCGCAGGCGAGCGGCAGTGCAAGCGAGGGTTTTATCGGTTTCATGGTCCTGTCCTGTTTGCGAATTCGATTCGATTCAATTCAATCAGACTTGATTTGTCTCGGTCCGGTGGCTGACGCCCGACTACATGATTCCCTGCCCCGGAGCGCTCAGGACCTTGAACAATTGCATCATTGCCGGCCCCAGCAGCACCAGCATGATTGCCGGGAAAATGCAGAATATCAGCGGAAACAGCAGCTTCAGCGCCACCTTGGCCGCAGCTTCCTCGGCCTTTTGACGGCGGCGCGTGCGCAATGAGTCCGAGTGCACGCGCAGTGAATCGCCGATGCTGGTTCCGAATCGCTCCGCCTGGATCAGCATCGCGACCAGGCTGTCGATATCCTCCACGCCAGTCCGGATCGCCAGGTTGCGCAGTGCGCGCTCCTTGCTGCTGCCAGCACGCAAATCCAGCGTCACCAGATGCATTTCCTCGGCCAGCGCCGGCGCCGCAGTGACCATTTCGGCTGCGATCCGCGCGATCGCGGCGTCGACAGCCAGGCCGGCTTCGACGCAGACCGTCATCAGGTCCAGTGAGTCCGGAAAATGATCAACGATTTCCAGTTGGCGCCGCCTGATCATTGCGCTCAACAACAGGTTCGGTGCGTAGAAACCCGTGGTCGCCGCCAGCAGCAGGATCAGCATCAGCGTGGTGGTACTTTCAAAGCTGACACTGGCAAGCAGGATGGTCAGCCAGGCCAGCAAGGGAAGCAGCACCGCAAGAATGGTTTTTGCTGCAAAGTAGATTGCGGCGGCATTCGAGCCGCGCAAGCCCGCATTCATGAAGCGGGCTCGCATCGGCGAATTTTCCCATCCAATCTCGGGCACCGAAAGCTTGGCGAACGGGCCGCTCAGGCGGGCTATGCTGGCCATCCAGTCGCTGCCAGGAGCGTATGGGTTGGACAGGGCCGCTCCATCCACCGCCATTTCCTGCATGCGTTGCTTCAGCGGATCCGGCGAGGTCCAGCGGAATACCGCGACCGAAATGCCAAACACGATCAGAAATACCGCCGTCAGATAGAAAAAATACAGTGCGTTCACGCCGCCCCCCTTGGACTACTGATCT
>NZ_JAUSNH010000261.1 GCF_030645335.1 Lacisediminimonas sp.
TGGACGAGGCCGTCAAGCGCATGCGCGGCGAACCCAATACCAAGATCACGCTGACCGTGGCGCGCAAAGAAGAAGACCGGCCGCTGCTGATCAGCATCGTGCGCCAGGAAATCCGGGTGCAGAGCGTCAAGTCCAAGATGATCGAGCCCGGTTATGCCTGGTTGCGCGTGTCGCAGTTCCAGGAGCCAACGGTTGAAGACATGGTCAAGAAACTGACCGCGATCTATGCGCAGGACCCGGCGTTGAAAGGCTTGGTGCTGGATTTGCGCAATGATCCGGGCGGCGTATTGCCGGGCGCCATCGGCGTGTCGGCTGCGTTCCTGCCCAAGGACGTCGCCATCGTCTCGACCAACGGCCAGTTGCCGGACTCGAAAGCGACTTTCTATGCACGCCGCGAGTACTACGCCACGCGTTCCAGCAGTGGCGATCCGCTGGCCAAGCTGCCCGAAGGCGTCAAGAAAGTCAAAATGGTCGTGCTGGTGAATTCCGGTTCGGCATCGGCGTCCGAAATCGTGGCCGGCGCGCTGCAGGACTACAAGCGCGCCACCATCATGGGCACCCAGACTTTCGGCAAGGGCTCGGTACAGACCATCCGTCAACTGTCCACTGACACGGCAGTCAAGCTGACCACGGCCCGCTATTACACGCCCAACGGCCGCTCGATCCAGGCGCGCGGCATCGTGCCCGACCTGATGGTCGACGAAAACGCGGACGGCGATGGCCTCAATGGACTGCGCCTGCGCGAAGCCGATTTGCAAAAGCATCTCTCCAACGACAAGGGCAAGGAAGCCGACGCCCGCGCACCGGTTGACGAACTGGAAGAAGAAAAGCGGATGGCTGCGCTGGAGAAGCGACGCAAGCCGCTGGAATTCGGCGGCAAGGACGACTTCCAGCTGGCACAGGCGCTGAACCAGTTGAAAGGCAAGCCGGTGCAACTGTCCAAGACCCGTGTGGTGGAGAGCAAGAAAGAGCCGACCATCAATACCAAAGACGACAAGAAGCCGGCCGACAAGAAGTAATTGTAAAGTCGCTGCGCGAATCGGGATAGGGGCGGCAGTATATCTGGCCGGCCCCCTCCCACACTACCCGGCATGCGGGTCCGCAAAAAAACGGGCCGTGTTTCCACAGCCCGTCAATCCCATACCGTCAATCCCATGCCGTCAAAGCAAACGTCAATCCGCGCCCCGATGCGTGGCAGTGCGCCAGAAAGCGCCCGGATGCAAAACGGATTCGTTCAATCAGGCAGCGAGGTAAACTGAAAAGCGTGGTGAGTGCAGATTTCTGATTCGAGCAAGGTCCCCGGCGCAGCGCTCAATCATCGCCCCAGGATTCATGCGGCTCCTGCGGCGCAGGAAAATTCTTGTTGAGTCCCAGTCGTTCCCGCTCCCTCGACGATTCGCTCCAGGTGTCACCGTATCCAATCAGGATACCGTCGACCTCACGCAACTGGGCAGCCGTTGGCAGCACTTGTGCTTCCTTGGGCATCAGGAATTTCATGCTGAGCCGCTTGATCTTGCCACCGGGCTTGCTGGACTTTCCGGCCTTGTCGGTCCCGGCTCGCTTGGCCTTCTTGTCATCCCCCACCTGCTCGACGGAGGACGACGGATCGTTCTTGTTGCCCTTTTCTCGGCTCTTCTTTTCCTTCCGGCCGCCTGCGTCACTGTGCGGGCCGGGTCCATATGACATCGTCGTGGTTGTCGTGGTGGACGCGGTGGTGGTGGTCGTGGTGGGCGAGTGAATAGCCAGATTAGGCTCTGTCGTCGATTTGGGGTAACAAAGTTCCTCCAGCCCTCCTACAGCACGGGCAAATCTTCCTTTCTGTTTGTCGAGTCTGGCGCCATCCCCGATAGCTTCAGCAATCCCCTTTACCGACACGAATAGGGCAAGGAAGCGGCCAAGATCTTGTGCCTTTTTTTCACTGCCATGCAGCATCAGGACCTCGATTTCCTTGTTCGTCGTGTTGCAGAGCTCTCCCAATGCGGTCAAAAAATTCGGCTCTTCTTTCATGAGCGATTGCACTTTCTGCACCATTTGATCAAAAAGCTTTTGCTCCGCACTATCCGCGTAGTCGAATAGGCTCAGGCTCACAATTATTCTGATTCTGGGGAAAAAAAAGCCGTTTGCCAAAGTAGCTGTGCATGCATTGAAGAAAGCGCTCTGAAGCAAGTTCTCCTCCACGATGAACTCGCCCGCCCTTCGCCCGCTTAAATTGCGCAGTACCGGCGTCTTCGCAGGATTACTCGCTCCGTCGGAGCCGACAATGTTCGTTCTGTTGTTCGTCACGGTTCCCGACGATCCGTGTACATTGACTTGCATGATAGATTTCCCTTGTTGTGTAATTGGTGTACGCAGTGGGTACTAGAATTGCCGACGCAGTTCCGTTAACAGTTCGGAAACAAGTATTCGTCTCGCGCATTTGCGCAGACGGTCTGCCAGCCATCCCCTTGGCAACCGACCGCTGAACAGAGCCTGAAGGCACGGGCAACGGAAAGGGGTTGACTAACCAGTCGTCCTCGCCGATGAAATGGGTCAACCCGCCGGTGGCCCCGCAGTCGGTGACGCAGCCATTCGTCCAGACAGCGGAACACATCTGGCGGGACTTGCACCCGCAGGAGAGCGCCCATGCGGGTCGCACAATGGGAAAAGGGCCGCTCGAAAGCGGCCCTTTTCTTTGGTGCTGAATTTAAAACATCTCGGCATCGTCCCTGTCGTTTCAGCAAGCGCTCTGCTGCGGCAAACAGGCGCGACTTGCGTCTAGCCGTTCAGCGAATCGCCCAGGTTCTTGCAGAGGAACTTGGCCGCCCGGATCGCCATGTTCTGCAGCTTGTATGAGCCTGCTTCGGTTCCCAGGATGTCTGGCGTTTGCATGCATTTGACACCGACCTCGACCATCATCAACTTTTCCTGCGTGCTGAATTTGGTCTCGTCGATCGCCTGCTCGAGCATCTGATCGGAAACCATATCGGCGTCGGGAAACAGGCGTTCGATGGTTCTGGCGAGCTTGAGCAGGGTGTTGCTGGCAATCAAAGACGAATAGCCCTTCGATTCCAGGACATCCAACTTGGCGTTGACGCCCAGCGAATAGCCGACGGTTGCTGCCGGATTCTTTGGAACAGTTGGCGTGGCGGGCAAATTCGGTCCCTTGCCTGCTGTTTCCAGTGAGATGGGTGGCGAAGCAAGCGGTGAAGCGACCGGCGTGGACGGCGTTTGTGCCACCGCCACTTCCGGTGTCGCTTCATGTGTCGTTCGTGGCGACTGCGGCGGCGATGCGATTGGCGCGGCTGGACTGTCCCCCGATATACCGGTATTCGAACGCGGGCTGCGCGGCATCCGGCTGGTGTGAGCCGAAGGGGTCTGCCCCGGCAAGTTCAAGGACAATGTCGTGGCCGGCGTCGATGCAATCGATGACGGTGCCGAATCACGCGCCGTCACCGATCTTGCCAGGCTGCGGCTAGAGGCCGATGTTTGAATTCCGGCGACTCTATCAGCAGGCTGGCTCACCACGACCGGGTCGCTCGCTTGCGTCGCGGAGCGCTGGAGTGGCAACCGGTGCGGTACCGCCCGGGGAGAGAGTGAGCCAGCTTGCAGCGCCGCCGTCAGGTTGTCCTTGAAGCTGACTGTGGAGCTCGTGCCGGACGCCTCGCTCGGCTCCGGAGTGGGAGTGCGGTCGGGGACAGACTGCGGCAACGATTGTTTCGCCAACAATGCATGGACTTGCGCTGGCGGGCGGCGCCCCGCCGGCTTGATCGGCCTGCGGGTGCTGCGCAGGATGGTGCTCTCTTCTTGTACAAGCCGCGCCGAAATATCAAACGCCGGAGCAAGCGTTGCCGATGCCACCATCTTCAGCGGTGAGCGCGATGCGTGCAGTGCTGATGTTTCGACTTCACGCCAGTCGGTCGGTATCGCAGGCATTGACGCCCGTTCAGGACGATCGGATTTTTTCTTGCGCTTTTTCGGGGCGACGTCCGCATCGTCCACGACGCCCGATTGCCGCGACGAGGTGTGCCTGGTTTTATCGTCGGATTTTTCCTTTTCGCGCGTTGCCTTTGAAGCCTTGCTGCGCCCAGCACTGGATGCGCCAAGCGAGGTGTAGTTGGGCTCCTGGCTTACCGGCTGAGATTCGGCATGGCCACCCTCGGGAAGGGTGACGAGTTTCTTTTGCTTTCTTGATTCCTGCGTGACGCGCAAGCCATCGACGTCGCCGGAAGCCGATCGATCATGTTTGCTGCGCTTTTTCGCCGCACCGTCAGTCGAGGTGCTGGCATGGCCTGTACTATCCTTGACACGCTTGCTACCACTAAGGTCACTGTTCAATTTTTTCCCCTGTAAAGTTTGATGGAATTCGCATGCGAAATGCATTGTTCGTATCCGTGCATCGCTGCACGGGGAGCAAGGCACCATCGCTGGTAACGGACCAGGCAAGCCGGTTCCGGCACCGGCGGCAGTCCCCAGGAAAAACCAACTCATTGCGCACTGTCGAACATGCGTGCGATCCTTTAAAATCAGCCAAGGTCGCCACCACCTCCACACCACGTCACGCCCGGCCAAGCCGGTTCCGAACCAGAAATCCCTGCGGCCTTCACCGGCAAGCTCATGAACGACCAACAGCTATTGCGCTATTCGCGCCACATCCTGCTAGATGAAATAGGCATAGAAGGCCAGGAACGGCTGCTGGCGGCGCGCGTGCTGGTGATTGGCGCCGGCGGCCTGGGTTCGCCGGCAGCGTTTTACCTGGCCTCGGCCGGGGTCGGCAGCATCACCCTGGTGGACAACGACACGGTCGACCTGACCAACTTGCAGCGGCAGATCCTGCATACCAACGACCGCATCGGCCAGGCCAAGGCGGCATCCGGACGAATGACGATGCAGGCGCTCAATCCCGGTATCGACGTCGTGGCGCTGCAGGAGCGGGTTGAAGGTGAGCGCTTGCAGGAGTTGGTGGCTGCTGCCGATGTCGTGCTCGATTGCAGCGACAACTTCGTGACCCGGCATGCGGTCAACCGGGCTTGCGTGACTGCGGGCATACCGCTGGTGTCGGGCGCGGCAGTGCGGATGGACGGCCAGGTATCGGTGTTCGATGTGCGCCAAGCGCACGCGCCCTGCTACGCCTGCCTGTTCCCGCCCGACCAGCAATTCGAGGAAGTGCAATGCGCCACCATGGGCGTGTTTGCACCGCTGGTGGGAATCATCGGCACCATGCAGGCGGCTGAAGCGCTGAAACTGATCGCCGGCTTCGGCGAGTCGCTCGCCGGCCGCTTGCTGCTGCTGGATGCGCGCAACATGGAATGGACCAGCATCCGCATCAAGCGCAACCTGGAATGCATGGTGTGCGCTGATCGGCTTGATCGTGATGGGTAAGCGGCAGCGCTAGCGCCTTGGCGTGCCCGACTCATGGGCAATCATGGACAATGCCGCACGCGACAGGAAGCCGCTGCGGGTCTCATGGCAACTCAGACCAGCAACAACGCGATCTGCGTGGGCCCGCCTTCGGTCGGGCGCTGGCGGAAACCGGTCTTGGCGAAGCGGTGCCAGCGGCCCAGCACC
>NZ_JAUSNH010000002.1 GCF_030645335.1 Lacisediminimonas sp.
ATGATGGAATGCAAGAAGGCCCTGACCGAAGCCGATGGCGACATGGTCAAGGCGGAGGAGCTGCTGCGCGTGAAGCTGGGAAGCAAGGCATCGAAAGCCGCCTCCCGTATCGCCGCTGAAGGCGTGGTTGCAGTTCATATCAGCGGCAATGTCGGCGCCCTGATCGAAATCAACTGCGAAACCGACTTCGTCACCAAGAACGACGACTTCCTGAAGATGGCAAACGACTGCGCCCGCTTGGTCGCCGAAAAGAACCCGGCCGACGTCGCCGCCTTGTCGGCGCTGCCGATCGACGGTGACATCACGGTCGAGCAACAGCGCACGACCCTGATCGGCCGGATCGGCGAGAACATGTCGATTCGCCGTTTCAAGCGCTTCGACACGACTGCCCGCCTGGTTTCGTACCTGCACGGCACGCGTATTGGCGTGGTGGTGGAATATGACGGCGCCGACGAGCAAGTCGGCAAGGATGTGGCAATGCACATTGCCGCCATGAAGCCGGTTTCGCTGTCCTCCGACGCCGTGCCAGCCGACCTGATCGAGCGTGAGCGTTCGGTGGCCCAGCTGAAGGCGGCCGAATCCGGCAAGCCGCCCGAGATCGTCGCCAAGATGATCGACGGCTCGATCCAGAAGTTCCTGAAGGAAGTCTCGCTGCTGAACCAGACTTTCGTGAAGAACGACAAGCAGACCGTCGAGCAGATGCTCAAGGCAACGAATACGAGCGTGAAATCGTTCGTCATGTTCATCGTTGGCGAAGGCATTGAAAAACGGCAGGACGACTTCGCTGCCGAGGTGGCGGCGCAGGTGGCTGCGGCCAAGCAGTCCTGATCTGTTAGTCGAAACGGGCCGCAAGGCCCGTTTTTTTGACTGGTTGCGATTGCTTACAAGCCTTGCTGGAAAGAATCAGGGCTTTTAAGCCGCAGCAAGTCACGGGCACGTAAAATGCCCGATAATTCGAACATTGCGCGATCAGGAATACTGGCGAAGCCTTCGCGAACTCATTGCCTATGCAAGCACTGCATTGCGCCGCATAACAGGAGCCAAAACTGATGTCAAAAGCCGCTTACAAGCGCGTCCTCCTCAAGCTGTCCGGTGAAGCGCTGATGGGAGAGGACTCCTACGGCATCAACCGGGTAACGATAGACCGGATGGTGGCAGACGTGGCAGATGTCGCGGCGATGGGCGTGGAGTTGGCCATCGTCATCGGCGGCGGCAATATATTCCGGGGCGTGGCCCCGGGGGCGCAGGGAATGGATCGGGCCACGGCAGATTACATGGGCATGCTGGCCACGGTCATGAATTCGCTGGCGCTGGCGGACGCCATGCGCCAGGCCGGCCTGACCGCCCGCGTGATGTCGGCGATTTCCATTGAGCAAATCGTCGAACCTTACGTCCGGCCCAAGGCCTTGCAGTACCTGGAAGAGGGCAAGGTCGTCGTCTTTGCCGCCGGTACCGGCAATCCGTTCTTCACCACCGACACCGCGGCTGCGCTGCGCGGCTCCGAAATTGGCGCCCAGATCGTGTTGAAGGCGACCAAGGTCGACGGTGTCTACAGTGCCGATCCCAAGAAAGACCCGCTCGCCACCCGCTACGCCACGATCACGTTTGACGAGGTCATTGCGCGTCACCTGGAAGTCATGGACGCGACCGCCTTTGCGCTGTGCCGCGACCAGAAATTGCCGATCAAGGTGTTCTCCATCACGAAACCCGGCGCGCTGCGGCGCGTGATCGAGGGCGGGGATGAAGGAACGCTGGTACACGTCTAGCCCGCGGGCCATCGGGCGTCCGGCATCCAGCAAACAGTAAAGAAACCGTAGTACCGATAATCTTTGGAAACACGCCTTGCAATTGAGGAGAGCAGCATGACGATCGCTGACGTCAAGAAAAGTACAGAACAAAAGATGCAAAAGTCGCTTGAGACGCTGAAATCGAACTTGTCCAAAGTTCGCACCGGCCGTGCCCATGCCGGCATCCTGGACCATGTCCAGGTCGATTATTACGGCAATCCGACCCATATCACGCAGGTGGCCAACGTCACCCTGCTGGACGCCCGCACCATCGGCGTGCAGCCTTGGGAAAAGAAGATGATCGCCGTCATTGAAAAGGCCATCCGCGAATCCGACCTGGGACTGAATCCGTCCACCCAGGGCGACATGATCCGCATCCCGACGCCAGCCCTGACCGAGGAGCGACGCAAAGAGATGGTCAAGCTGGTCAAGAGCGAAGGCGAGGACGCCAAGATTGCCGTGCGCAATATCCGGCGCGAAGCCAACGAGAGCCTGAAGAAATTACTGAAAGACAAGGCAGTGTCGGAAGACGACGAGCGCCGCGCCCAGGAAGACGTGCAAAAACTGACCGACAAGTCGGTGTCCGAAGTCGACAAGCTCACCGCCGACAAGGAAAAAGAGGTCATGACGGTGTGACATGCCGGAACGATTGCCGCTTTTGTTTCCTGTTCCACACAACCTGACTTCCATTCCATGACGCATTCGAGTTCGACGCAGGTGATACCCCTGGTCACGAACGTGCCCCAGCACATTGCCATCATCATGGATGGCAATGGCCGCTGGGCCACGCGGCGTTACCTGCCGCGGGTGGCGGGTCATGCAAAGGGTGTGGAAGCGGTGCGCGGCATCGTGGAAGCCTGCTCAGCGCGTGGCGTCAAGTTCCTGACGCTGTTTGCGTTCAGTTCCGAGAACTGGCGCCGTCCGCCCGACGAAGTGTCGGTCCTGATGCGCCTGTTCATGACCGCGCTGGATCGCGAAGTCGCCAAGATGCATGCCAACGGTATCCGCCTGAAGGTGGTCGGTGACCTGTCGCGCTTCGAGGTGCGCATGCAGGACATGATCGCCGCCGCGGAAGCCAGGACTGCCGCCAATACCGGCCTGACCCTGACCATCTGCGCCAACTACGGCGGCCGCTGGGATATCCTGCAAGCCATGAAAAAACTGGTCGCAGCCAGGCCCGGCTGCACCGAGTTTTCAGAAGAAGACCTGGCGCAGCACCTGTCGATGGCCTATGCCCCCGAGCCCGACCTGTTCATCCGCACCGGTGGCGAGGAACGCATCTCCAACTTCCTGCTGTGGCAACTGGCTTATACCGAACTGTATTTCACCGATACCTGGTGGCCTGATTTCGATGGCGTGGCGCTTGACGCCGCCATCGCGTCCTACAACCAGCGTGAGCGCCGCTTCGGACGCACCAGTGAACAACTGGTCGAGCCGCGCAAGGTATCCTGATGCTCAAGACACGCATCATCACCGCCGTGGTCTTGCTGGCGATCCTGGCCGCTGTGCTGGTTTCGAAATCCATGGCGGCGTTCGTATTGGCGCTGACCGCTTTCCAGGCCGCCGCCGCCTGGGAGTGCATGCGCCTGTTCGGGTCGCGCCGGCCGCTGCTGTGGGCGGCGGTCTGGACCGCCGCATTCCTGTTCGTGCTGCTGCGTTTTCCGTCGGGCCAGATGCAGTTGCTGTTCACCTTGTGCGTGGCGCTATGGGCGCTGCGTTTCGCGCCGGCGCTGGGCATCGGCCTGCCCCCCGCCGGCGGACTCGGCAGCCGCTTGCTGGGCTTGACCTACGGCATTGCAATACTTGGCTGTTTTGTCGCATTGGCAATGCTGTACAAGATTTCCGGGCTTTACCTGTTGTCCGTGATGGCGCTGGTCTGGGTGGCCGACATCGGTGCCTATTTCGCTGGACGCAAGTTCGGCCGCCGCAAACTGGCGCCGTCGATCTCCCCGGGCAAGACCTGGGAAGGCGCAATCGGCGGGCTGGCTTGCGTATTGCTGGTCGGTATGGTTTTCATGCAGCCGTGGCTGCACCCGGTCCTGGCGGACACCTTCCCGGCGGCGCTGTTGCGGCAATGGGGCTGGGCGGGCGGCATTGCCGTGCTGACGCTGGTGGCGGCGGCCAGCGTCGTTGGCGACCTTTTCGAATCCCAGCTCAAGCGGCGCGCCGGCATGAAAGACAGCAGCAAGCTGTTGCCCGGACACGGCGGAGTGCTGGACCGGATCGATGCGCTGATTCCCGTGCTGCCGCTGGCTGTGCTGCTGAGTACGCGCCTGTGAAGCAATCCTGATGCAACGTATTTCCATACTCGGCGCGACCGGCTCGATCGGTGAATCCACCCTTGACGTGGTCAGCCGCCATCCTGATCGCTATCAGGTCCATGCGCTCACCGCGCACAGCAAGGTCGAGCAACTGGCGCTGCTGTGCGAGCGTTTTCGGCCGGCAGTTGCGGTGGTGGGCAGCGCCGACGCCGCCGCCAGGTTGTCCGGTTTGCTGGCACAGCGCCAGGTCCGAACCGAAGTGGCGTGGGGCGAGGCAGCCCTGTGCCAGGTCAGCAGCGCAGCCGAAACCGATGTCGTGATGGCCGCCATTGTCGGCGCCGCCGGCCTGGCGCCAACCCTGGCTGCGGCCCGCGCCGGCAAGAAGATATTGCTCGCCAACAAGGAAGCATTGGTCATGTCCGGCCAACTGTTCATGGATGCAGTGGCCGCCAGCGGCGCAACACTGCTGCCGATCGACAGCGAGCACAATGCGGTATTCCAGTGCCTGCCGGTTGGTTATCAACGCTTGCCGGCAGGCCACGGGATTGCCAGGATCGTGCTGACCGCGTCCGGCGGCCCTTTCCTGCAGCGCGAGGTCGCCACGCTCGACTCGGTCACTCCCGAAGAAGCGGTTGCCCATCCCAACTGGGTGATGGGGCGCAAGATATCGGTCGACTCCGCGACCATGATGAACAAGGGACTGGAAGTGATCGAAGCGCACTGGCTGTTCGGCGCCAGCGCGGACCAGATCGACGTCCTGATCCATCCGCAAAGCGTGATCCATTCGATGGTGTCGTATGTGGACGGCTCGGTGCTGGCGCAGTTGGGCAATCCCGACATGCGCACGCCGATTGCCCATGCGCTGGCCTGGCCGGAACGCATCGCCTCCGGAGTTGGCGCGCTGGATCTTGCTGCGGTGGCGCAACTTCGCTTCGAACGGCCTGACCTGCAGCGTTTTCCGTGCCTGAAACTGGCGTATGATGCCTTGCGAGAGGGCGGCAGCGCCGCGACGATACTCAATGCCGCCAATGAGATCGCCGTGGATGCTTTCCTGAATCGACGCATTGGATTTCGCACCATCGATCATCTCATCGCAACAGTGCTGGAACGTCTGCCGGCCCAGCCGGTGACGGACATTCCGGGTTTGCTGGAACAGGATGAACAAGCAAGGCAGCTAACGAGAACGCTCATTCCATCATGATGCTGATCCAGACCGTATTGGCTTTCCTTGTCGTGCTTGGCACGCTGGTCGTGGTGCATGAACTTGGCCATTACCTGGCGGCGCGCTGGTGCGGCGTCAAGGTGTTGCGCTTCTCGGTCGGCATGGGCAGGATTGTCTGGTCGCGCCGCTTTGGCCGTGACCAGACCGAATGGGCCTTGTCGATCCTGCCGCTGGGCGGCTATGTCAAGATGCTCGATGCCCGCGAGCAGGGCATCGACGCGATCGCTCCGGCTGAACTCTCGCGCGAATTCACCCGGCAGTCGGTCTGGCGCCGCATCATCATCGTTGCTGCAGGTCCGCTGGCCAATTTCCTGCTGGCGATTGCGGTGTTTGCCGGGCTGTACGTGTACGGCGTGCCGGAACCGGCGGCCAGGCTGCGCGCAGCGCCTGCACTGAGTGCGGCGGCACAGGCCGGCATACAGCCAGGCGACCTGGTCACGCGGATCAATGGCGAACCGGTCGAATCCTGGGCAGCGCTGCGCTGGAAAATGATCGACATTGCTGTGGACAAGTCGGTCGCCCGTATCGAAGTCGAGCGCACTGATCCGCAGCGCCCCGGCGACAAGCGTACCGAAGAAATGCGCCTGCGCACCGACATGCTGGGTGCCGGCGACCTGGAAGGCGACTTCCTTGGCAAGCTCGGGCTGGATCTGGCACGTCCGCGGGCGATTCTCGGCCGCATTAGTCCGGACGGTGCGGCGGCCCGTGCCGGCCTGCAGACTGGCGACGAGATCACTGCCATCGACGGTCGTCCGGTGGTCGACGCGCTGGCCTTCATCGAGGCTGTGCGCGCTGCGCCGGCCAGGACCCTTCTGCTCGCCGTGCTGCGGGACGGACGTGCGCTCACGCTTGGCGTGACGCCGGCCCCGATCGAAAAAGACGGCAAGCGCGTCGGGCGCATACAGGCCGAAGTTTCGACCGCACCGAACATGGTGATCAGCCGCTCCGGGCCGCTGCAGGCGCTCGGCCAGGGCGTAAAGAAGACCTGGGATACCGCCACACTGACCCTGCGCATGCTGGGGAAAATGCTGATCGGCGAGGTCTCGCTGAAAAACATCACCGGTCCCATCACGATTGCCGATTATGCGGGGCAGACCGCACGCATTGGCATCGTCAGCTTCCTGACCTATATCGCGTTCATCAGCATCAGTCTCGGGGTCATGAATTTGCTGCCGATTCCGGTTCTTGACGGGGGGCTTTTGTTGTATTATTCGCTGGAAGTTTTGACCGGGCGACCGGTGTCCGAGCGATTCGGCGAACTCGCGCAGCGGGCAGGTATCGGGATCCTGATGACGCTGATGATGGTTGCCATGTTCAACGATATTGTGCGGCTCATCTCCTGAAGCGCCCCTGGCAGCTGCCGACCGCATCTGGCTGCGCAATCAGCGCAAGGCTGCCATCCGGTACGCGCTCACGCTCATCACATAACAATAGCCAATGAACTTTTCATTCCAGCGCCGGCCCCTTCCTTTTTCCCGCCGCATCATCGCCGCCGCTGCATTCGTACTCTGCTCCGGCCAGGCCCTGGCGGCCGATCCATTTGTCGTACGTGATATCCGCGTCGAAGGCATACAGCGCACGGAGGCGGGCACCGTGTTCAGCTACCTGCCGGTGCGGGTCGGCGACACGTTCACCGATGAAAAAGGCGCAGCGGCCATCAAGGCCCTGTATGCGACCGGCCTGTTCAAGGACGTGCGGATTGAAGCCGAGGGCGACGTGCTGGTGGTGCAGGTGGAAGAGCGCCCCTCGATTGCGGGCGTCGAGTTCAGCGGCATCAAGGAGTTCGAGCGCGACACGCTGATCAAGGCATTGAAGGAAATCGGACTGGCCGAAACACGGGTGTACGACAAGGCGCTGCTCGACCGCGCCGAACAGGAACTCAAGCGCCAATACCTGTCGCGCGGCCTGTATGGTGCGCAGATCACTACCACCGTCACGCCGATCGAGCGCAATCGCGTCAGCGTCAGCTTTGCCGTCGACGAGGGCACGGCCGCGCGCATTCGCGAGATCAACTTCATCGGCAACAAGGCCTTCAGCGAGAAGCAATTGCGCGCCATGCTGCAGCTGACGACGCCGGGATGGTTCACCTGGTTCAGCAAGGCCGACCAGTATTCGCGCCAGAAGCTCACCGGCGACATCGAAGCGATCCGCTCGTTCTACCTGAACCGTGGCTACCTTGAGATGCAGGTCGAGTCGACCCAGGTGTCGATCACGCCCGATCGCCGGGACATCTACATCACCTTCGGCATCAATGAAGGCGAGAAATTCACGGTTTCCGATATCAAGGTGGAAGGCGAGACGCTGGGCCGCACCGAAGAGTTGCGCTCACTGATCGAGCTGAAAAAAGGCGAGACCTACAGCGGCGAAAAGCTGCAGAGCAGCGTCAAGAAAATCACCGAGCGCATGGGCAATTTCGGCTATGCGTTCGCCAACGTCAATGCCAACCCGGAAATCAACCGCGAGAAGCGGGAAGTGGGGTTCACCGTACTGGTCGATCCCGGCAAACGGGTTTATGTGCGTCGCATCAATATTGCCGGCAACACCCGCACCCGCGATGAAGTCATCCGGCGCGAGTTGCGGCAGTTCGAGAGTTCCTGGTACGACGGCGACCGGATCCGCTTGTCGCGCGACCGGGTGGACCGCCTGGGGTACTTCACCGAAGTCAACATTGAAACGCCAGAAGTTGCCGGTACGCCCGATCAGGTCGACGTCAACATGACCGTGGCCGAAAAGCCCACCGGCGCCATCTCGATTGGCGCGGGATTTTCGTCCGACGAAAAACTGACCCTGCTCGGTTCGATATCGCAGCAGAACGTCTTTGGCACCGGCAACACGCTGAGTGTGGACCTGAACACCAGCCGCCGCTACCGCACGATTGCCGTGTCGCAAACCAATCCGTACTTCACCGATGACGGCATCAGCCGCACCTACGAGCTGTTCCTGCGAACCGTTCGCCCGCCGCTGGACAATACCGGCGACTTCCGGGTGCAGACGCTTGGCGGCAATATCCGTTTCGGCGTTCCTTTCACCGAGATTGACCGGGTTTTTTTCGGCATCGGCTACGAGCGTACCGAAGTCAATACTTACGCCAACAGCCCCTTGCTGTACAAGCGTTATGCCAGTGACTTTGGCGATGGCACCGACGCCAAGACCAATAGCTTCCCGTTTACCGTAGCCTGGCAACGCGACAACCGCGACAGTGCGCTGGTACCGACCACTGGCCGCTATCAGCGCGCCAACCTGGAGGTCGCGCCGGCAGGGTCGTTGCGCTACTACCGCACCACCTACCAGCAGCAATATTTCCGCCCGATGAATGCGGCTCGCACGTCGGTGCTGGCCCTGAATGGCGAAATTGATTATGGCAAGGGCATGTTCGGCCAGATCTATCC
>NZ_JAUSNH010000027.1 GCF_030645335.1 Lacisediminimonas sp.
GGCGTACCGATCCCGGCGATCCCGCCAAGTGTCCGGTCTGGAAGCTGCATGAAGTGTATTCCGACGACAGCACCCGGCAATGGGTGCAGCAGGGATGCACGACAGCCGGTATCGGCTGCATCGAATGCAAGCAGCCCGTGATCGACGGCATCCTGCGCGAACAGGAGCCGATGCGCGAGCGTGCCCAGCAGTACCTCGACGACCCGTCCCTGGTACGGGCGATCGTTGCCGAGGGTTGCGACAAGGCGCGCAAGCTGGCACAGGAAACCATGCACGATGTACGGCAGGTCATGGGCCTGAATTACAAGTGACGCAGCCTTGATGCCAGATAGCGCCGGACATCTCGCACTGGAGCAGCCTTCGGCCTGGGTCGCCCGTTTTGCGCCGCTGATCCCGGCCGGCCCGGTGCTGGACCTGGCCTGCGGCAGCGGCCGTCACGCCAGACTGATCGCCAGCACTTCGAACCCGGTGCTGGCGGTGGATCGCAATGCCGACGTGCTGGCCCGGCTCGCCGCGCTCGGCGAGCCCGACATCACCCCATTGCAGGTCGACCTCGAACAGCCCGATGCGGCGCAGGCGACCGGCTGGCCGCTGCAGCCCGGGCGCTACAGCGGCATCGTGGTCACCAACTACCTGCACCGCCCGCTGTTTCCTGCCTTGTTCGCCAGCCTGGCCGCGGGCGGGGTGCTGATCTACGAAACCTTTGCGGCAGGCAATGAGCGTTACGGCAAGCCATCGAGCCCGGCATTCCTGCTGCAGCCGGGCGAACTGTTGCAACGGTTGGCCGACGCGGCCGGTGTTGCCGGCGCGGCGCCTGCGTGGCGCGTGATCGCTTTCGAGGATGGCTACACCGACTTGCCGCGGCCGGCGATGGTGCAGCGGATCTGCCTGTTGCGCGGCCAGCCGTCGAGCGACGCGGCATTGTCGCTGTAAGGCCGTGGGCATCGCTGCAGCTATCCGCTACAATCCTGCTTTACTCCATTGCCAGCAATACACCAGACCATGATCCAGGGAAGCCTCGTTGCAATCGTCACCCCCATGCATGCCGACGGCAGTCTCGACTTGCCCGGACTGCGCAAGCTGATCGACTGGCATATCGCTGAAGGCACCGACGGCATCGTCATCGTCGGCACCACCGGCGAATCGCCGACCGTGTCGGTGGACGAGCATTGTGAGCTGGTCAAGGTGGCGGTGCAGCACACGGCAAAGCGTGTGCCCGTGATTGCCGGCACCGGCGGCAATTCCACTGCGGAAGCGATTGAACTGACACGGCACGCGCGCGAAGTCGGCGCCGACGCCTCCTTGCAAGTGGTGCCGTACTACAACCGGCCGACCCAGGAAGGCATGTTCCGCCATTTCAGCAAGATCGCGGAATCGGTAGACCTGCCGGTCATCCTGTACAACGTACCCGGCCGCACCGTTGCCGACATGAGCAACGAAACCGTGCTGCGCCTGGCGCAACTGCCGGGCATCATCGGTATCAAGGACGCCACCGGCAACCTGGGGCGCGGTACCGACCTGATGCGGCTGGCGCCAAAATCGTTCTCGGTTTACTCCGGCGACGATCCGACCGCGATGGCCCTGATGTTTTGCGGCGCCAAAGGCAATATTTCAGTGACGGCCAACGTCGCCCCGCGTGCGATGCACGAACTGTGCGTGGCAGCCATGGCGGGCCGGCTGGCAGACGCAATCGCCATCAACAATCGCCTGATACCCTTGCACGACAAGCTCTTCGTCGAGCCGAACCCGGTCCCTGTCAAATGGGCAATGCACGAAATGGGACTGATGGGCCCCGGACTGCGGCTGCCGCTGGCGCCGCTGGGCGATGCCTGGCATGAAATTGTCCGTGCGGCAATGCGCGAATCCGGTGTATTACAATAACGTCCTTCACGGCCGACCAGCAATGGCGCAAGCCTCGCCTTCTTTCCGGTACTACTATGATCAATCGCCGTAACACCAGCGCCGCATCGCGCGCTGGCCTGAGCTTGTTGTACACACTGATGCTGGCCGGCGTTGCCGGTTGCAGTTCGGTCCAGTCCTCCTTCGGCACCCTGTTCGAAGGAGAAAAGATCGACTATAAGAGTGCCGGTAAGCGCCCGACTGCCACGCTTGAAGTGCCGCCGGACCTGACCCAGCTGCAAAAGGACAATCGCTACTCGCTGCCTGATGCGTCCCGCGGCACGGCGACTGCTTCCGGGCTGGCGGCAAATCGCGGCACCACTGGCGCCCCGGTGACGGCGGTCGCGCCCAAGGCCGCGCCGGACATGCGCATCGAGCGGGACGGCAACCAGCGTTGGCTGGTCGTCAAGAAAACGCCCGAAGAACTGTGGCCGCAACTCAAGGACTTCTGGCAGGAAGCAGGCTTCCTGATCAACATCGAGCAGCCCGATACCGGCATCATGGAAACCGAGTGGGCCGAGAACCGCGCCAGGATTCCGCAGGACATCATTCGCCGCACTGTTGGCCGCGCATTCGATTCCATTTATTCGACCGGCGAACGCGATAAATTCCGCACCCGGCTTGAGCGGCGCGCGGACGGATGGACCGAAGTGTTCATCAGCCACCGGGGTGCAAAGGAAGTGATGGGCGGCGTTTCGGGTGACAACACGGTGTGGACACCGCAGCCGGCCAATCCGGAACTCGAAGCCGAGTTCACCAGCAAGCTGATGGCGCGCCTGGGCAATGACGAAGTCAAGGCCAAGCAGGAAATTGCACGTGCTGCACCGATGTCTGCGCGCTCGAAGATCGTGCGCGGCAGCGGCAGTGCGTATGTCGAGGTCAATGAAGGCTTTGAGCGCGCGTGGCGCCGGGTCGGGTTGGCGCTGGATCGGGTCGGCTTCACGGTGGAAGACCGCGACCGGACCAAGGGCACCTATTTCGTTCGCTATGTCGACCAGGCAGAGGATGCCAAGGACAAGGATTCCAAGAAAGGAATCATTTCCCGGCTGTTCTCGTTCGGCTCGAAAGACGACAAGGCCAAGGCAGCACAGCGTTACCGTGTGCTGGTCAAGGCCAGCGGCGACAGCAGCCAGGTCGCCGTGCTCAATAGCCAGGGCTTGCCGGAAACATCCGTTACTGCCGATCGCATCCTGTCCTTGCTCAACGACCAGTTGAAATAAGGCGCAGGCCGGACCGGCTTCACTTGCCGGTCCGGCCAACAAGTCAACCATGCCGCCGCGCTTGCCAGCGAGGCGGACTCACCGGGCAGGCCATTGAGATTTGCAAGTCTGGGCAGTGGCAGTGAAGGCAATGCACTGCTGGTTTCCGCCGGTTCCGGCAGCACCCGCTCCACCGTCATGCTGGATTGCGGATTTGGCCTGCGTGAGTGCGAACGCCGGCTCGAACGCCTCGGCGTAGCGCCGGGCGAATTGTCCGGCATTATCGTCACCCACGAGCACCAGGACCATGTCGGTGGCGTGTTCCGGTTTGCGCGCCGCCACCGGATCCCGGTCTGGCTCAGCCACGGCACCTGGCAGGCGGTACAGCGCGATACCGGCAATGTGGACGTGCGCCACTGCCGCGACGGCGACGTGCTCGCCATCGGCGACCTTGAGATCAGGCCCTATACCGTTCCCCACGACGCGCGTGAACCGATCCAGTACGTGATCGGCGATGGCCGCGTCAGCCTGGGCGTACTGACCGACGCCGGACAAGCCACGCCGCATCTGGTCCAGATGCTGGGCGGCTGCGATGCGCTGGTGCTGGAATGTAACCACGATGAGAAAATGCTGAAAGACTCGGCCTATCCCGCGTCACTCAAGTGGCGCATCGGCGGGCCATTCGGTCACCTGTCAAACCGGGCCACCGGCGAGATACTGGCCGCGCTCGACCAGTCACGGCTGGGGCGCATCGTCGGTGCCCACCTGAGCAAGCAAAACAATACGCCGGAACTGGCGCGCAGCGCGCTGGTCGGGGCACTGGCGGATACCGGCACGGAAGTGATGATCGCCTGCCAGGAAGAAGGATTCGGCTGGCTCGACGTCGGCGCCTGAGCCTGGCGGGATGCTGGCCGGGGTGGCGTGCACCTGACGGCTGCCTGGGTACTGGACATCGGGCGCCGCTTGGCCAGCACAGGGATTGCCCGGATTCCGGGCGTAAAAAAACCGGCCCGAAGGCCGGTTTCATTTCCAGACGAACTGGATTACTTCGATGCAGCAGGTGCAGCAGCAGCATTGCCAGCGGCTGTACCAGCAGCGGCGCCAGCGGCGGCACCAGTTGCGGCACCAGCAGCTGCACCAGCGGCTGCGCCAGCGGCAGCAGCTGCGTCAGCAGGAGCGGCTGCAGGAGCAGCAGCAGGAGCGGCTGCAGGAGCAGCAGCAGCAGGAGCAGGTGCAGGAGCAGCAGCAGGAGCGGCTTCTTCTTTCTTGCCGCAAGCGACCAGAGCAACTGCCAACAGGGAAGCGATCAACAATGTTTTTTTCATGTTTATTCCTTAGAAATAAATCTCAGTAGTAAGCGATAAATAATTACCGGTAATTATCGTTCATTTGGTTTTTTCGCCTTGCATGCAAGCATGATCAGGCAATGACACCAGCGCGGGATTATATCGGAAAATTTGTTGCGGACGCACAATAGACCGCGTCTTTTAGCGGGAACTCGTGACAAATTGTGTGGTGTTTTTGCACAAAGCGCTTTGGGAGCCCAATCAGGGTTCCAGTAGCAGCCATCCGTGCGTATACCAGGCATAAAGCGCCTCTTCCACATCCGGCGACGCTTGGCCGGCCTGATCCCCCGAAAGCCAGTGCTGATCCGCCAGCAGGCGCAGCACGGCCCGGTCCTGAACGCCGGTATCGAACGACTCGCCATTGATGAAAACGCGCCGTCCGGTGTATAGCATGCGCGAGCGCGCACACAGGCGAACTCCCCGTTTTCGGGCTGCAATGGTGAATTTCGCCGCGCTCAGCGGCTGGTCCGGCACGGTGAAGAAAACCTGGGGCTTGGGCGAGGACAGGTATTCACCCAGGAACAGGCTGATGTCATCCTTGTCGAAGCGGATGCGCTGTAATTCCTCGCTGACTTGCTGGATCATCTGCGCCGGAATCTCGGCGGGATGCCTGGCCGGTTGCAGATCCGGGTCGGCATAGCGCCCGGGCAACTCGACCGTGTCGGCCATGAACTGCAGGAAATGCTCCGCCAGTTCCTGCCAGGCCGGGGCTCGGAAACCGATCGAATAAGTCATGCATTCACCGACTGCAACACCATCGTGGGCGTAATGCGGCGGCAGGTACAGCATGTCGCCCGGCTCCAGCAGGTATTCCT
>NZ_JAUSNH010000031.1 GCF_030645335.1 Lacisediminimonas sp.
TGCTACACCTCCGGCACCACGGGCCATCCGAAAGGTGCGCTGTACTCGCACCGCTCCACGCTGTTGCATTCGTATGCATCGACCATGCCGGACGCCCTGAACGTGTCGGCGCGCGATACGGTCCTGCCGGTGGTGCCGATGTTCCATGTCAATGCCTGGGGCCTGCCTTATTCGGTGCCCTTGACCGGCGCCCGCATGGTGTTCCCGGGGGCGGGGATGGATGGCAAGTCGCTGTACGAGTTGTTCGAGCAGGAGCAGGTGACGTTCTCGGCCGGCGTGCCGACGGTGTGGCTGAATTTGCTGACGTATGTCGGCCAGAATAATTTGTCATTCTCCTCATTCAAGCGTACGGTGATCGGCGGATCGGCATGTCCGCCGTCGATGATCCGAACCTTCCGCGACCAATACGGCATTGAAGTGGTGCACGCGTGGGGCATGACTGAAATGTCGCCGCTGGGCACGGCCGGCACCTTGCAGGCGCGCCACCTTGGGCTGCCGAAAGAGCAGCAGGAAGCCGTGCTCGACAAGCAGGGGCATGTGATTTTCGGCGTCGAGATGAAGATCGTCGACGACGCCGGCAGCGAACTGCCCTGGGATGGCACGACCTACGGCAACCTGCTGGTCAAGGGTCCCTGGGTGATCGACAGTTACTTCAAGGGGGAAGGCGGCGATCCCTTGCAGGATGGCTGGTTCCCGACCGGCGACGTGGCGACCATCGATGCCGATGGCTACATGCAGATTACCGACCGCAGCAAGGACGTGATCAAGTCCGGTGGCGAATGGATCGGCAGTATCGACCTGGAGAATATCGCGATGGCGCATCCTGCCGTATTGCAGGCGGCGTGCATCGCAGTGGCGCATCCGAAGTGGGATGAACGCCCGCTGCTGGTGGTGGTGAAAAAGCCGGGCGCCGAGGTAACGCGGGAGGAACTGCTGGCATTCTATGAAGGGAAGATCGCCAAGTGGTGGCTTCCGGACGATGTGGCATTCATCGATGCCCTGCCGATCGGCGCAACTGGCAAGGTTTTGAAAAACAGGATCAGGGAGACATTCAAGGACCACAAATTGCCAACCATCTGAGGGGGAGACATGGCCGCCATTGCCCCGGGCGGCATGCAGGATACCGAGCCCAATAAAATCACAAAATCCATAGAGAGACTACGCAAATGAAAATCCGTCCATTGATCCTGGCGCTATCCGCCGCGACCGTAATGACCGCTGCGCCGGCCGCATTTGCCGAAAATGTTCGCGTCGCGCTGATTGAAACCATGTCGGGCGCATTCGCGCCGATTGGCCAGAACCAGCTGCGCTCCTACCAGATGCTGGCGGAAACGGCGAACAAGCAGAAGTGGGCCGGTAATAACACCCTTGAATTCGTTCCCTTCGATAACAAGGGCAGCCCGCAGGAATCGCTGACCCAGTTGAAGGCGGCAATCGACCAGGGCTACCGCTACATTGCCCAGGGCAATAGCTCGGCGGTGGCGATGGCGCTGATCGACGCGATCAACAAGCATAACGAGCGCAATCCCGGCAAGGAAGTCGTGTTTTTCAACCATTCGGCGATCGATCCGGACCTGACCAACAGCAAGTGCAGCTTCTGGCATTTCCGCTTCGACGCGAACTCCGATATGAAGATGGAAGCGCTGACCGCCGAGATGATGAAGAACAAGGCGCTCAAAAAGGTCTACATCATTGGCCAGAATTACTCGCACGGCCACCAGGTCACGCGCGCCGCCAAGGAAATGCTCAAGCGCAAGCGGCCTGATGTGCAGATCGTCGGCGACGACCTGCATCCGATCGCGCAGGTGAAGGACTTCTCGCCGTACGTCGCCAAGATCAAGGCTTCCGGCGCTGACGCAGTCATCACCGGCAACTGGGGCGCCGACCTGGCGCTGCTGATCAAGGCTGCCAAGGATGCCGGCCTGACCGCCAACTTCTACACCTACTACGCATCGACCACGGGCGTGCCCACCGCAATGGGCGCAGCCGGTGCCGACCGGGTCAAGTATGTCGGTCTGTGGAATGTCAACAACGAGACTTACGCCGGCCGTGAGATCGTCGAAGCCTTCAAGAAGAAGTACAACGACGACTATTACATCATGCAGACCTATTCAGTGGTCTCCATGTTCAGCCAGGCGATCAAGGCGACCAATTCCACCAATCCGGTGAAAGTGGCGTTCGCAATGGAAGGCATGAAAACGAAGTCGCTCAATGGCGAAGTCGAAATGCGTGCCAGCGACCATCAGATGCTGCAACCTTTGTACATCGCGACCTGGAGCAAGACCAACAACAAGGACGTTCGCTTTGACCAGGAAAACACTGGCTACGGCTGGAAGACCGATGTCAAGGTACCGACCTACATCGCCTCGCAGCCGACTTCGTGCCAGATGAAGCGGCCTGCCAAGTCGTAATCACGCACCCCGGAAGTCCCGCACCGCATGCATGGTGCGGGACTGTTCACCGACCTTTTGCCGGTAATCCTGGCGCCAGCCTGACTGGCGTGCAGTGCTGCTTGTCGTCGTCGTTTTCATCCCAAGGGACGTACTGGTGGAATTTACACTGATCACATTGCTCAACGGCTTGAGCTACGGGCTGTTGCTGTTCATGCTGTCGTCCGGGCTGACGCTGATTTTCAGCATGATGGGCGTGCTCAATTTTGCGCACACCGGTTTTTACATGATCGGCGCTTATTTCGCCTACATGATCAGCGACTCGTTCAATTTCTGGGTGGCGCTGGTGCTGGCGCCCGTGCTGGTGGGTTTGCTCGGCGCGGCGGTGGAACGCTATGGCTTGCGCGCGGTGCACAAGTTCGGTCACATTCCCGAGCTGTTGTTCACGTTCGGCCTGTCGTTCGTGATGGTTGAGGTGGTGCAACTGATCTGGGGCCGCTCGGCCGTGCGTTACGTGATCCCGCCGGAGCTCGACGGCCCGCTGTTTACGCTCTACACCACGACGTTCCCGATTTACCGCGGCTTCATGATGCTGGTGGCGCTGGTGATGATGCTGTCGATCTACCTGGTGCTGACCCGCACCCGCATCGGGCTGGTGATCCAGGCTTCGCTGACGCACCCGGAGATGGTGGAAGCGCTCGGGCATAACGTGCCGCGGGTGTTCATGCTGGTGTTTGGCGGCGGCTGCGCGCTGGCCGGGCTGGCCGGTGTCATCGGCGGCAATGCGTTCGTGACCGAGCCCAGCATGGCGGCCACCGTCGGCAGCATCATCTTTGTGGTGGTGGTGGTCGGTGGCATGGGCTCGCTGACCGGCGCCCTGATGGCGTCGCTGCTGATTGGCGTGATACAGACATTCGCCGTGGCGATCGACTATTCCATTTCGGATGTGCTGGCCTTTGTCGGCATGATGGTCACGCCCGAAACGCCAGGTTACAACGTGCTGAGGCTGACGATTGCGCAAACCGCGCCGATCCTGCCTTACCTGTTCCTGGTCCTGATGATGATATTCCGGCCCCGCGGCCTGATGGGCACGAGGGAAGGCTAAAGCAATGCAGGCAACCAATAGCACCATGCGGTTCAAGCCGATCAACCTGGGGCGCAGGATCGTATGGACCGCCTTCGCCCTGGTCCTGCTGATCGCACCGATGATCTTCAACAAGGGTGCATCGCTGTCCATCCTGTGCCAGATGGGTACGCTGATGATCTTTGCCTTGTCCTACAACATGCTGCTCGGGCAGGGCGGCATGCTGTCGTTCGGCCATGCCGTGTATTCGGGACTGGGCGCTTATTTCGCGATCCATGCGATGAACCTGGCAAGCGGCGGCTCGCTGCCGATACCGGTCAGCCTGATTCCGCTGGTCGGCGGCTTTGCCGGCATGATGTTCGGCATCCTGTTCGGCTATGTGACGACCAAGAAGGCGGGCACCACGTTTGCGATGATCACGCTGGGCATCGTCGAATTGGTATTCGCCTGTTCGCTGATGTTCCCCGGCTTCTTCGGCGGCGAGGGCGGCATTACCACCAACCGCGTTATCGGCCAGCCTTTCCTCGGCATCACCTACGGGCCGGCGATCCAGGTGTACTACCTGATCGTGGCCTGGACTCTGGCCTGCATGGCGGCGATGTTCGCCTGGACCCAGACCCCGCTCGGGCGCATGGCCAACGCAGTGCGCGACAATCCCGAGCGCGCCGAATTCGTCGGCTACGACACGCATGTAGTGCGTTTTCTCACGCTTCTGATATCCAGTTTTTTTGCCGGTATCGCAGGCGGGCTGAATTGCATCAATTACGAAATCGTGACCGCCGAGAACGTAGGCGCCTTGCGCTCGGCCGGTGTGCTGATGGCTACGTTCGTCGGCGGCGCCGGATTCTTCTTCGGCCCCGTCATCGGCAGCATCGTCTTTTTCATCATGGTCACCGCGGTCGGTGCCATAACCAAGGCCTGGGCGTTCTACCTCGGACTGCTGTTCCTGCTGATAGTGTTGTACGCGCCGGGCGGCTTTGCCAGCCTGATCGTGATGCACATACCGGTGATGAAGGAGCGGCTGATGAACCGCCTGTGGCTGCCTTACGCCGGCGCCCTCGCCACCGGTCTGTTGCTGCTCATCGGACTGGTGAGCGTGGTCGAAATCACCTATCACTACTCGCTCGAAGCCGACACCGCGCCGGAGATGACGCTGTTCGGATTCCAGTTCAACGTCACCCACGCAACGCCCTGGGCCGCCGCCGTCGGCCTGTTGCTCGGCGGCTTCATCGTTTCACTCTTTGCCTGGAAAGACGTGGGACAGGCCTGGGCCGG
>NZ_JAUSNH010000037.1 GCF_030645335.1 Lacisediminimonas sp.
CGAGTCGCGCGAGTTGGCGCCGTCCGGGCCGGCCACCCACGGCGGGCCCCAGGCTCGGGTGTCGTCGCCGACGCCGGGTCGTTCCACCTTGATCACTTCAGCGCCCATGTCGGCCAGGTTTTGCGTGCACCATGGGCCGGCGAGGATGCGCGACAGGTCGAGTACGCGGATATGGGAGAGTGTTTTTTCAGTCATTGCCAGCCATCGGGATCGTCGGATTCTTCGGATTCATTGGAGTCATCTGCGTCATTGGCAGCTTTTCATTGATTGCAGCCACGGCGCCGGGCTGGCGCTGTGGCTGCGATTCTGGCTGCTTTTCTCAATCCTTGCGCAGCAATTTTGCGCGTTCCACCAGCGAGCGTTCGGAAACGTAAAACGCCTTGGCCCATTGCTCGTAGTCCGCTGACGAGCGGTACCACGGCGTCTGGCGCAGGTTGTCCAGCAGCTTGCGGTATTCCGGGTCGTCGCTTGCGGTCTTGAACGCGTCCTGCAACTTCTTGACGATTTCCGGCGACATGCCTTTTGGTCCGACCAATCCGTATGGCGCAGGATAAGCCAGGTCATGACCCAGCATGCGCGCCGTCGGAACGCCCGGCAGCCATTGCGCCGGTTGTTCGTCGAAAGTCAGTACCACGCGCAGCTTGCCGGCGGCGACATGCGGGGCGACGCTGCCGGCGGCATCGACGGTGGCGACCACGTGTCCGCCGAGCAGGGCGGTAGCGGCTTCGCTGCTGCTCTTGTAGCCGATGTGGTTGACCTCGACACCGGCCATGCTGCCGAGCGCTTCCGACAACAGGTGCATGGTGGTGCCGGCGCCGGCGGTGCCGATGCTCAGCTTGCCGGGGTTGGCCCGGGCCCATGCCAGCAAGTCAGTGGCCTTCTGGTACGGCGAGTCGGCCCGCACGGTCATCACGAAGCTGTAACCGCCGAGGCCGGCAATCCAGGTGAAGTCACGCAGCGGGTCCCAGTCGACTTTTTGCATGTGCGGATAGCGCAGTACGCCGGCGGTGGCGGCGGCAATCGTATAACCGTCCGGCTTGTCGTTCTTGGCCATCGAGGAGGGCGCAAGGGTTGCGCCGGCGCCTGGCTTGTTTTCAACGATGATCGGCTGGCCGAGTTGCTTGCCGGCCAGATCGGCCAGCTTGCGGAACGTGATGTCGGTCGGGCCGCCGGCGCCGAAGCCGACCAGCAGCCGGATCGGGCGGGTCGGGTAAGCCTGGGCGCTGGCGCTCAATGGCGTCAGTGCGGCGACCAGCCAGCACAGCGTGGCCAGCACGGCCTTGATTCCCGGTTTCGGGACCATCGAAATCATCATCTTCAGTATTGCCATCGGGTGTCTCCTGGGGCGGTTGTGGTTGCTTTGATTTTTTTGCTTGCTTTGGTTCATGCGGTCAATCTGGTGCTGACGAAGCTGGCGCTGCGCCTGGCGGCACGCTCCAGGATGCACGCTGGTTCAGCGTGTCGACGTCAAAGCCGGCCAGCTGCTTGTAGCGGCGCTCGACCTCCAGCAATTCAGTGGCGGCGTCGGCGTGGGCGGCGCGGCGCGCCAGGCTGCTGACCTTGGCCATCACGTCGCCGGCCTGGTGCCGGTTGGCGGTCTGCACCTGGGCCGTGGCCAGCCGGCGTTGCCGGTCATACGATTGCAGGGCGGCGTCGATGCCGCTCTCGGTCGCCAGCGCATGCGCCAGCACGCGGGCGTCGATGATCGCTTGCGACGCACCGTTGGAGCCGAACGGATACATCGCATGGGCGGCGTCGCCAAGCAGCGCGCAATGGCCGTAGATCCAGCGTGGCAGCGGATCAATGTCGGCCATCGGGTATTCCCAGGCGATCGGCGCGTCTGCAACCAGTTGCTGGATATCGAGCCAGGCAAAGCGCCAGTCGCCCAGGCCCTCGGCCAGTTTGCGGGGCGACACTTCCAGGTTCCAGTTGCCCAGTTCGGTGACCTGCGTGCTGGCGTCGCGCGGCCGTACCAGCAGCCAGTTCTGCATGCCGTCGCCGATCGGATAGACCACGATGCGCTGGTGTTCGTCGCCGACGATCACCATTGAATGGCCACTGAGGAAGGGCGCGGCGCGGGTGCTGCCGCGATACATGACCCAGCCATTGGTCGCCAGCGGCGTGACCTGGCCTGCCAGGTGGTCGCGCAGCGCCGAACGTATGCCGTCGGCGACAATCACCAGGTCGGCTTCGAAGCGCATGCCGGCATTGGCCTGCAAGTCTTCGCCGGTCAACAGGACGCGATTGCTGGCGGCGATGTTGGTGGCAGTGGCCAGGCGCGTGCCGGTGCGAATCGCGTTTTGCCCGAGCCGCTCGCGCACCGCTTGCGCCAGCATGTCTTGCAGCTTGCCGCGATGGATCGAATATTGCGGCCAGCGATAGCCGGCGTCGATGCCGCGCGGCTCGGCCCAGATCAGTTTGCCGGCAGGGTCGTAATACGCCAGCTCCGCGGTGCGCACGCCGGCTTGTTCAAGCTGTTCGCCCAGTCCCAGTTCAACCAGTTCGCGCACCGCATGCGGCGGCAGGTTAAGGCCGACGCCGACCTGGCGTATCTCGCGTGCCGCTTCAAATACCGTCACCTGCCGCAAACCGTTTGCATGCAGGCTCAATGCTGCTGTCAATCCGCCGATGCCTGCACCGGCAATCGCAATGTCCATTGCTTGATCCTGTATTGAGGTCGCCTTGCCAGGCGACATTGCCTGCGGCATTGCCGGCATCGCTGCCGGCTGCCGTTCCACAACTGGCATCGCCCGCCTGCTGCGGGAATTGCGCCCAGCTGCCGCCGCAGCCAGTGGCCGCCAGCTGGCGGCCACTGGCCATTTGCGCGACTTAGTTGAGCGTGATGTTGGCCGTGGTGATCACCTTGTTCCAGCGGGTCAGCTCGGAATCGACGAACCTGGCGAAATCAGGCTGGCTGAGCGTACCGGGTTCGGCGCCCTGTTTCTGCAACTGTGCCGCCACGCGGGGCGACTTCAGTGCTTCCAGCACGTCGGTGGACAGTTTGCGGGTCAGCTCGGCCGGCATTTTGGCGGGGGCGTACATGCCAAACCAGGCTGTCGCTTCAAAGTCCTTGACGCCGGCTTCCTGCATGGTCGGGATTTCCGGTGCGGCACGGGCGCGCAGGGTGGTGGTCACGGCCAGTGCTTTCAGGCGTCCGCTCTGGATGTGCTGGATCACGCCGGGCAGCGAGTCGAACATCATCGGGATCTGCCCGCCGAGCAAGTCGTTCAGCGCCGGCGCCGCGCCCTTGTACGGAACGTGCACGATGTCGATGCCAGCGGTGTGCTTGAACAGTTCGCCAGCCAGGTGATTGGCGCCGCCCGGCCCGGCCGAGCCAAAATTGATCTTACCGGGCTGTTCCTTGGCGCGCTTGATCAATTCCTGCACGGAATTCACGCCCAGCGAAGGATGCACCACCAGCACGTTGGGCACGGCAGCGACCAGCGCAATCGGCGTGAAGTCGCGCCGGGTGTCGTACTTCATCGACTTGTACAGGCTGGGGTTGATCACGTGATGGGTGGCGGTCACCATCAGCGTGTAGCCGTCCGGTGCGGAACGCACCAGTTGTTCGGAACCGATCGTGCCGCTGGCGCCGCCGCGATTGTCGACCAGGACGGTCACGCCCCATTTCTGGGACAGTTCATTGGACAATTCACGGGCCAGGATGTCGGTAGTGCCGCCAGGCGGGAAGGGTACGATGATCTTGACTGGCTGCGACGGAAAGCGCTGTGCCAGCGCACTGCCGCAAGTGGCGATGGCAAGCAGCGAAACTGCCATCAGGCGGATGATTTTTTTCATGGTCTGTCTCCTCGGTTTGTCAGGCGCTGGTGCTTGCGCGGCCAGCGTTGCCAGCCTGACCCGAGGGTGCCGGGTCGGCTGGCTTTGTGGTTTGCTTTTGCGTCTGTTCGACCGTCTTGCGAGCCTGCACGGACGGCATCCGGCCGTGGCCCCGGTCAGTCCTGGTCAGTCCCGGTGCGGAAATTCAACCATGGCTTCACCCGTGGCGACGGTCTCGCCGCGCTGGTTGAGCACCGTCACGTCGAGCGTTGCCCAGCGGCTTTTCTCGGTGCGCTGCGTGCCGGTCACGATGCCGTGCGGCGTGATGGTGTCGCCCGGCTTGACCGGCATTTTCCAGCGCGTTTCCAGCCGCCGGTGTTCGCCGCCCAGCGGATACAGCCAGTCCGTCAGCATCTTGCTGATCACGCCGAAATTGTTCATGCCGTGCATGATGATGCCACCGAAATTGGTCTTGCCAAAGCTGCCCTTCATGTACTCGTCATCCAGGTGCAAGGGATTGAAGTCGAGCGAGGCTTCGCAGAATTCGCGGATCGATTCGCGGGTTGGAGAAAACGGCGTGCCTTCTATGGTCAGGCCGGCTTGCAGGGTGTCGAAAGTGGTTGTCATGTTGGCCTCATGCCGGGCGAATGGTCCAGCCGCGACCCGAGCAAATCACCTGGTCGTGCTGATTGAAAAATACGTTGTCGTGGACCACGAACAGGCGCTCGCGACGGATGAACTTGTCGAGCGCGCGCGCTTCCAGCCGGATCACGTCGCCCGGACGAGCCGGGATGTTGTAGCTCCATGACTGGCCGGCATTGACGGTGCCGGGGCTGCGCATCCAGTCGTCGGCCGGCGTGCAGGAAAACATCAGCAGGATATGGATGGAGGGCGGTGCGATCAGTCCCTTGTAGTGCGACTTGCGGGCCACTTCCTCATCGAAGTAATACGGGTGGGTGTCACCCACCACGCGGCAATATTTCTGGATCGCTTCCAGTGTCAGTGTGTAAGGCAGGGTCTTGCGGGGTGCGCCGGGGACGATGTCGTCCCATACCTTGCGCCGCGCTTCATCCTTCCAGAAATCAGTTTCGAACTCTTGCTGCATGCTGTCCCCCATACTCGGGATTTGTTATAGAATGTCCGCTGTGCGGACGTTGGTAACCGCCTGACGTTCATTTTCACCTTTTTAGCCGCGTTGTCAAGATGCGGCGCATTGGCAGCCTGGGTCGGTTGCCGAGTTCCATGCCCGTACACACGTTGCGAAAGGAAAAACCAATGGCAACACCGGAGAGTGATGCATTCGTGCGCTCGTTTGCGCGCGGCCTGAAGGTCATTGAAGCGATGGGGCGCGGCGAGCGTCGGCAGACCATTGCCAGCATTGCCCAGACCTGCGATTTGCCGCGCACGGCAGTACGGCGCTTCCTGCTGACGCTGGCCGAACTCGGTTTTGTACATGGCGATGGCAAGCTGTATTGGCTCACGCCTAAAGTGCTGCGCCTGGGCATGTCCTACCTGTACGCATTGCCGTTCTGGCGCAATGCGCAGTTGGTGCTGGAAGAATTGTCGATGAGCGTGGGGCAGTCTTGCGCGCTGTCGGTGCTCGACGAGGAAGACATCGTCTACGTCGCTCGCGCCCATAGCCGCAAGATCCTGGCGATGAGCCCGGTGCTGGGCAGCCGTTTTCCGGCGCATGCGGTGTCGATGGGGCGGGTGCTGTTGTCGGGGCTGGATGACGCACAGCTAGATGCGTATCTCGACCGTACGCAACTGACCCGGCTGACCAACTGGACCATCACCGATCGCCAGAAGCTGGCCGAGCATATCCGCCGTGCCGGCGAGCAGGGCTATGCCTGGGTCGACCGTGAGCTCGATGAGTCGATCTGCGGCATCGCGGTGCCGATCCGCGATGCGGAAACCGGGGTCACCGCGGCAATCAACGTGAGCTTGCCAGCCGGCCCCTGGACCGAAGAAACGGCGCGGGATGAATTCCTGGTGCCCTTGCGCCAGGCCGCTGCCCGGATTCGCAGCGCGCGCAAGTAAAGGATCGGGACAGGTCAGGGGCCTGGCGTGCTGCCAGGCCCTCTGTTTCAGAACTTCACGCCCGGTCCCATCGGACCGCCGCCGCCTGGCCCCATCGGACCGCCGAAGCCGCCCGGCCCGGGTGACATGGGCGCCACCGGCGGACCCATTCCCGCACCACCCGGCGCGCCAAAGCCTGGGCTGCCGAAGCCGCCCAGCGGTGCGCCCGGGCCTGCCCCACTGCCTGATCCAAAGCCGCCGACCGTGGCAGCCTGGCCGCTGGCCGCGGGCTGGCTGGATCCGGCTGGTTTGGCGCCTTCGTCCACCCTGGCACGATCCTGGGTGGTCGGCGTTGGTCCTGCCCCGAGGCTGGTGCCGGTGCCCGGCCTTGCCGGTCCCGTTCCGACGGCGCCGGTACCCGATACGGGCCCGGTGCCTTTTGGATCGGTAACGGTCGTCGTGGTCGTCGTCGTGATGGTGGTCGTGCTGCTTGTTCCATTCACGCTGGTGCTGGTGCCCCCACCTGGTTGGCCGCTGCCGTTGGTGCCACCGCCCGGCGAACCGGAACCGTTCGTTCCGCCACCTGGTTTGCCGGTGTCGTTGGTACCGCCGCCTGGCGAGCCGGAACCGTTCGTTCCCCCGCCTGGTCGGCCGGTGTCGTTGGTGCCGCCGCCCGGTGAACCGGAACCGTTCGTTCCGCCACCTGGTTTGCCGGTGTCGTTGGTACCGCCGCCCGGTGAACCGGAGCCGTTCGTTCCGCCACCTGGTTTGCCGGTGTCGTTGGTACCGCCGCCTGGCGAGCCGGAACCGTTCGTTCCGCCACCTGGTTTGCCGGTGCCGT
>NZ_JAUSNH010000193.1 GCF_030645335.1 Lacisediminimonas sp.
GTTTGCGCCATTCGCTGTGGAATTGCCGCCTGAAGCCAGGTTCAGGGTGCGCCCTTCCAGCGTGCTCAGTCCGGAAAGATACAGGTTGTTGATATTCCATGCCGGATCAAGCGCGCCGCCACTGATGGTGCCGCCGGTCCACAGCAAGTCGTTCACGTGGAGGCTGCCACTTCCCTGCAGCACGCCGCCCGACACCCCCGCCAGGCCGATGGTCGACGCACCATTCAATGTCATGCGGCCGCCCAGCACGTTCAGCGAGCCACTGCCCGACAGCGAACCGTTGGCAGTGAAGCTGCCGTCGCCCGAAGTGGAGAGCAGGCCGTCGACGATGGTGGCGCTGTTGACCGTGACCGAGCCACCATAGATATTGAGCGCGTTGCCGGTATTGATGCTGAGGCGGTTGACGACATCGACGCCGCTGGTATGGCCAACGGCATAGCCGGTGTTGATGATGACCTCATCGGCGGCGCCTGGCAGTACGCCGCCAGTCCAGTTGCCCGCCGTACTCCAGTCAAGGTCGCCCACACTGTTGTTGAAGTAACGGGGCGCCGGCGGCAAGGCCGTCAGCCTGGTCGCTTCGCCGGCAAACAGGCTGTAACCGGCCTGCATGTGTTCGCCCGCCACCACGGTCTGGAAGGTTCCCGTGCGCTGGCCGTCGGCCAGCAGGAAGGGAATGGCGTCGCCGACGGCGGGCTTGTAGTCATTCTGGTAGCTTGCAAGCAGGCTGCCGCCGAGCGCGACATCGCCGCTGACGCTGACCCGGTCGAACATGCCTGTCTCTTTGCCGCCGAGTTTGATTTCCATCGATGCAGCAGTACCCTGTTGCAGGCCGCCCCGGATGGTCAGGGTCCCGATCTCACCGGCAGCACCGGGCTGCAGCCGTCCGAAGTTTTGCAGGGTTCCTTCCCCCCCTACCACCTCGATCGTGCCGGTGCCGCTCACAGTACCGTGTTCGAAGTTTGTCAGCTCGCTGCTTACGGCGAAGCGCGCATCGCTGCCCACGGCCAGCGAACCATAATTGCCCAGCCTGGTGGCCGACAGCGTGCCGCTGTTGACGCGCAGCACGCCAGCGTTATCGATGCTGCCCACAGAATGCGTTCCAGTGCTGGTGAGCACAGAACCATTGGTCAGGTGCAAGCCTGCACCCTCCAGGGCCGTGGAGGATCCGTCCGGGCCAAGATTGACGGCGCGGTTGTCAATACCAAGGTGATTGGCGAGATTGAGTTGTCCAAAATCCCAGCTCGGGCCCGAGCCAGTTCCGCGCAAGGTGCCGCCGGACACGTCGAGCTGCGAAGCCGACAGTTTTCCGGGCCCTTGCAGGATTGAACCCTCCAGCGCAACCCGTTGCAAGGACAGGTCGCCATTGATATTGACAACGCCGTTCGGATGAGCGCTGCCGAACGCGATGGTCGCTGTCGCATTGTTGCTGCCGTTCTGGTTGATGACGGCAGTGCTGGCCAGCGTGATCGCGCCGGCGCCGAACGCCGCAGATGGCGCAAAGCGCAGCACGGTGTCGATGTCACCCGTGCCTGCGTTGACATTGAATGTGCCGCTATGGACACCACCGGCCAGCTTCAGCGTCCCGGCATTGACGTTGACGATGCCGTTGTTGTTGAACGTGACCGCCCCTTCCCCGGACGAACCGCCAAGCCAATTGTTCGCACCGTAAGATACCGAATTGATGGTGCCAGCGTTATTGATTGCGCCAATGCTGTTGATTGCGCCACCATCGTCGCCAAGCGAACCAAAAGTGCTGGCTTGCGTGTTGACATCATCACCGCCGACCATCGGATATCCAATCCTGCTGCCCTCCATCAGGTTGAGCACGCCCAGGTTGTCGACCTGTGCATTATTGGCCAGCACCAGGTTGGCAAACTGCGCATTGGACGTGCCGCCCGCCGCCAGCACCAGCCGACGGCCGTCGAGCCGGGTATTGCCGGACAGTGCCAGGTTGGTGAAGCCATAGGCGACAGCGCCGCTTGCGCCCGTGATCGTGCCACCGCTCCAGCCGAAATCCGTCACCGTCAGCTTGCCAGAGCCGTCCAGTGCCCCCCCGGTCATCGTTGCCCGGGCAAGATTGAGGTCATTATTGAGGTACGTCGCACTGCCGGCTTCACCGGAAAAATCCACCAGCGCATTGTCCACACCTTCGGACGAGAGCAGGTTGATGGCCGCCCCCGACAATACGGCCGTCTGCTCGACACCCGGCGCAAATGCCAGGACGGTCGCAGCGCCGCCACCCGCGTCGGAATGGACGTTGAACGTACCGCCGTAAGAGCCGCTGCCCGTCAGGCTCAGCTTGCCGAGATGGACGTTCACGGTTCCAATATTGGTCAGGTTATCAATCGCCGCATAACCGGAACCAAACTTGTTGATCATGCCGCTGTTGAATACCGAGCCGCCGGTCGAGGCGATCGCTTTATCGGCATAACCTGTGAGATTGACCGTGCCACCGACCATGTTGCTAAAGCTGGTTCCATTCGCAAGTTGCAGCTTGCCGGCCCCCTGGAAATCGACCTGGCCGTAGTTATTCCAGGTGCTACCGCCGACCAGGCTGGTCGTCCCGCCAGTCACGATACTGGCCATAGTGCCGGTGCCATTCGTGCCCAGGTTGACGTTATCCAGCGTCGCGCCCGAAAAAATCAGTTGCCCGCTGCTGCTCAGGCTGCCGCCATTGAGTGCAATCGAATTGCTCAATGCCGCTGTGCCGGCATGGGACAGCGCCACATTGAGCTTGCCGCTGGTGGCCGTGATTGCCTGCTGCAGGTTGATGTTGCGCTGCGCGCTCAGGGTCAGCGTTGCGTCAGTGCCAGCGGTCTTGACGATAGCGTCAAACACATTGATATCGCCGCTCTCTGTGCCAGGCTCGGCCGTCGTGACGATGCTGACGTTGGTGCCTGCGTTCAGCGCCTGCTGCAACAGGTCCGTGGTGACAACCGCAGTGTCTCCGGTGCTCGAACTGTCAGGATCATTGGGGAGATCGCTGGTGCGTTCCGCAGCCCGGACTGAAATATTGTTGGGATCGATCAACCACTCGCCGCCCGGGCCGACATCGGGCGCACGCAAGATGGCGAAGCCCTTCTTGCCGGAGGTTTCGACAAAGCCGCCCCGCCCTTGGCTGCCGCGCGCAACCAGGCTGCCATCAACGAACGCAGTTTCCTCAGCCACCAGCCGGATGTCGCCGCCGCTGGTGCCGCTGGCCTCGATCACTGAACTGGCGTCGGTCGTGACTGACCTGGTCGCCCGCAAGAAAATCCGCCCGCCCTCTTTGACGACGCTGCTGGCGTTGATGCTGCCCGCATTGCGCACCAGCACACCGGCCATGCCCACACGACCGGCTTCTGCCAACACCTGGCCGACATTGAGCGCGCTACCCTCGGTGCCGGTGATCGCGACCTTCACGCCAGGCGTGCCGGTATCGGCGATCTCGACCGTCTGGCCCGCAGCCAGCAGGACCTCGCCGCCCGGCGCCCTGATCAGGCCCTGGTTCTCCACGCTGGAGCCGACCAAGTAGACATTGCCGCCTTGCGGGGTCGTGATGCTGCCGAAATTGGAAACTCCGGCGCCGCTGCCGCTGAAGTTCAGGCGGTCGGCCAGGAAATCCTCATTGCGCACACTCAGTGTGCTGCCGATGAATCCAGCCACATCAATCGTGGCGCCCGGCCCGACCATGATGCCGGCGGGATTGATCAGCCAAACGCGGCCATTGCCGGTCAGCGCGCCCATCAATGAAGACGGATTATTGGTGATGACGCGATTGAGCACCGCCGATGTGCTGGATGGCATCTGGAAATCGACCCGTGCCGCACTGCCGATGTTGAAGGTGTTCCAGTTGATGATTGCCTTGTCGGTCGTCTGGCTCACCCGCATCTGGTTGCTGAGCTGGGAAATGAGCGCCTGTCCCGCCACCAGCTGGCCGCCGGTGGGCAGCGCGCTGGCGCTGACCTGGGCCAGTGCAGCCGCTGAAATGCCACCCAGCAGCACGCCGGCCAGCGCACGCAGCGAACGCGACAACAATGCGTGCAACAGGCCGGGCATGCGCTTGCGTGGCCGCCATGTCAGGGTCATGCGGCGACCGCCAAGGCGCACCGTCATCACGATCGGCTTTACGGCTGTTTTTCTTGTTTGTTCCATGCTTCCTCCGCTTGCGGGCCTCGTCAGAGGCGCCGGCTACGTACTTCCGGAACTCAAAATCCGATCATCACGGCCACGTGGCCGCGCCAGTGTCCTGTTCGCTCTTGCGACAAGGGGCCGGTGGCGACAATGCGGGCAAAATCAGCCCGGATCGCCACATCGCGTCCGCTTGCATAACGCAGTCCCGCACCGATGCTTCCCACCGTGCCGCGCGAGGGTACGGTGGTGCCCGCGGTCTTGCTGTTGAACCCGCTTGCCATGTCCTGGAATGCCAGCACGCGCAGCGTGCCCGGAATACCGGCACGGGCAGCCAGCTCGGGCGTGTACCACTCCAGGTTCAGCACATAGCCGCTGTCGGCTGCAAAGCCGCGCTCATTGAAGCCGCGCACGGTCGAGGAGCCGGCCAGTCCGATCTGCTCACCCGCCACCAGCGGCAGGCCGCTGAATTGCATGGCGCCGCTAACTTTCAACTGCCAATCCGCCGCCAGGGCCTTGAGCCAGTTGACGCCGCCGCGCAGGATGCGGAAATCATCGCGGGTGCTACGGCTGCCAGGGGTGAGGTAGGAGTAGCGATCGACCGTGCCGTCAAGGCTGGTGTACCGGGTGCCGCTGGCCAAGTTGTAGGCCAGGCCGAAATTGAAGTCCAACGCCTGCCCAGGCGAGGTGTGCTGGACCATCCATGTGGCCGACAGCGGCGTGGTCGTATAGGGAACACAACTCGCCACCGGCGGCGTGGGCGGGGCAATGCTCAGCTCCACGCCATTGAACGAACAGCGGGCATCGCTGTATTTGTGGTCCAGTCCGATGACCAGTTTTTCGGTCTGTTGTCCGATGCGCGGAAAATAGTGGTTCCACCGGACGCCGTAGACATTCCCACGGCCGACGATCGACAAGGCGCCGCCGAGGGTGGGCGTACTGCTCGGCGTATTGACGCTGGACTTGCCGAAAATGAAATCGAGGCTGTCGCCGATCGAATACAGCGGCACTCGGTAGCCCAGGCTGAACAGATTCACGTTCACGCCCGACGGACTGTCGGGCGACGTAGTGTAAGCCAGCGTCGCCACATGGTCGCGGTTGAACAGGTTTGCATGTTGCCACGCCGCGCCGGTACGCCAATTGCCGGTTGCCGCCGTGCCGGTATTGTCGGCTGTAAAGAAAACGCGCGTCGGCTTGACCTCAGTCACCGTGACCTTGGCCTCGACCTTGCCTTCTTCGGCGCCGGCGCCCAGCAAGACCTCGATTTGCTTGGCCGGGTTCTCGTTGGACAACTGGATGTTTTCCGACAGGGCCGCAAGGTTGGGCACCCGGCCCAATTGCAGCGACGGCAGCCCCGCCAGCACATTGGCATTATTGAAATGCAGGTTGTCCAGTACGGTGATCCTGGACACGACCGCTTCGGTGACCCGGATACGCACGGCGCCGGTTCCCAGTTCCTGCTCGGGAACATACACCTGCACCGTACTGAAACCGCGTGCGCGGTAAGCCGCTTCCAGCGTTTCCAATGCCTTCTGGATATCCCCATAGACGCGGCCGCGGCCTGTCATGGGCGCCAGCATCGCCTCGATCTCTTGTGGCGGCAGCAGGGTATTGCCGTCCACCTGATAACGCATGATGTCGAATCGCTCATCCTGCGCCAGGCAAAGCAGCGGCGAGCAGGCCAGTAGCAGGGCCAGGGCGAAATGGCGCGCGCGCAGGGCGGATCGAAACAGCATGTTTTAAGGAACCCCAGCAGGAAGACCTTGGCGACCGTTCACATGCAAGATGATTGCAATCGGGCGGAAGAAAGTTTCCAGTTTATAACATGGTCGGTTAATTGGCGAACAGTTATGCGATTAACGAACATGCAACATGTTTTGTTGACGGGCTCCCGAGAAACTTTCCCCCGCATTGATCGGGGGCGACGGCCCGCTCCAACAAAAGAAACAGCCTCTGGTGCAGGCCTGAAAACCTGTTCCCTGGCAAGCGGAATGAGAGGCAAAGGCAACTGTAACAAGCTGTTATCCAAGCAACCTTTGTCCGATGAATGAGTCTATAACTGCATGCGATAGATTCTTATCGAATGGCTTAGCCCTTTCCCGGGCTGCCGACCAAAGGAGCTAGAGTTGAAAACGAGAAAATTCATTATCGGCGCGGCAGTCGCTGTGGCCACCTTGGTGGCTGGTTGCGGTACGACCAACCAACCGATCAACACCTACCCCCCCTCCTCGAACACTGCCGCCTCGGGCTATGGCGTAGTCGAGTCGATCCAACCGGTTGCTGCCAGTCGTAGCGGGCCAGGCCTGGGTACGATCGCGGGCGGTGTGATCGGCGGCGTGCTGGGTAACCAGATCGGCAGCGGCACGGGTCGCACCGCGGCCACGGCGGCTGGCGTCATCGGTGGCGCCGTCGTTGGCAACCAGGTCGAGCAACGCCGCGGCGCGCAGGCAAGCGCATACCAGGTCGGGGTACGAATGAACAACGGCAGTTACGCGACCCTGACGCAAGAAAACATTAGCAACATCGCAGTAGGCGATCGCGTGCGGGTCGAAAACGGTCTGGCCGTGCGCTATTGACCGGATTGCGATTGCGCACAGGTCGTCCCGCCAGGTGCGAAGATGACGCTGACAACGGTCTTGCTGCTTGTCCTGGTCCTGATCCTGGTCGGCACCTTGCCGGCTTGGCCCCATAGCAACGACTGGGGCTATGGGCCGAGCACCATCGTGGGCCTGCTTGTCATTGGGCTGCTGGCGCTGATGTTGATGGACAGGCTATAGAGGCAGGGCTTGTGCGCGCACATGAAAAAACCCGCTGGCTTGTCGGCACAGCGGGTTTTTTCAGGTCGGGCGTCAGTCTTAAGCGATTCGGACTTTCAGTTCGCCAAGCCCCGCTACCGCGCCGACCAGCAGATCACCTTTCTTTACGGCCGCCACCCCCTCCGGCGTGCCGGAAAATATCAGGTCGCCCGGCTGCAGCGCGAAATACCTGGACAAATGCGAAATCATTTCGTCGACGCTCCAGATCAGCTTGCTGACGTCGCTCTTCTGGCGATGTTCGCCATTGACCGTCAGTGAAATCGTACCCTGGGTGATCAGCCCGGTATCCTGCACCCGATGCAGCGGACCGACCGGTGCCGACGCATCGAAGGCCTTGCCGAGATCCCACGGGCGGCCGAGCTTCTTTGCCTCGCCCTGGAGATCGCGGCGGGTCATGTCCAGGCCGAGCGCATATCCCCAGATATGCCGGGACGCATCCGCCACCTCGATATCGCGCCCGCCCACGCCAATGGCGACCACCATTTCCATTTCATGATGCAGGTCGCTCGTCATCGACGGATAGGGCATCTCGCCGACTTGCCCGTCCGGCACGACCAACAGGGCATCAGCGGGCTTCATGAAGAAAAACGGCGGTTCGCGGCCGGTGTAGCCCATCTCTTTGGCATGATCTTCGTAATTGCGGCCCACGCAGTAAATGCGGTGAACCGGAAAGCGCGCCTTGGTGCCCACAACCGGCACCGAGGCCGTTGCGGGGGGTGTAAATACAAAACTCATGACAACCTTTCTGCCTTGTGTACGGCTAATGCAATGGAGCAGTGTGGCACGATTGAATTTCAAAATGGTCACGTGGGTCAAACTCGAAGCTCCAGACCGCTTCGTTTCGCCGCAGCGTGCCGGTACCGGAGCCCTCAAGCACGCTGAACACCGCGCCATCGGTCTGGCTCCAGGCCTCGTCATCGAAGCCCGCTGACAGCCTCGGTATGAAACTGGCCATGATTGGCACGAGGCGTCATGCGCGGGTCCGGTCTGTCGTTGATCTCCTGCCGTGTGGCGGGTTTCTCAAGCATCGCCATCATCGAAATACACGCCGTCCTGTTTGAGCAGTTGCTGA
>NZ_JAUSNH010000048.1 GCF_030645335.1 Lacisediminimonas sp.
ACCATGATCAGCACCACGGACACCAGCGCGAACTCGACCGCAGCCGCGCCCTTCTGGCTGGTGATGAATGCGCCTTTGCGGAAAGCTCTCATCACAATACCTGCCTCATGGTTGAGCTGACGTCGGCAAAGGGAATGTCCGTCACCGCCGGAAGAATCGGCACCAGGAATCTGAATGTGTATCCGACCACCCTGACCTGCACCAGGTTGATGGTGCCGCTTCCAGTGCCGACATCCGCATAGGCGCCGCCGGCGCACGCCACGCTGGGCGAAGCCGATGGCGACGAAATGCGATCGCATATCACGACCATGCCGGTGTCCAGGCCCTCCACCAGTTTGGGCCCGGTGCAGCCTTCATTGCCGTGTACAGCCAGGCAGCGGGCCGCCGCCGCCGGATAGCCCGGATCGGTCGGCGTGTGCTGCGACAGCAAGCGGGTCGCGTCGCGCACCGACTTGACCAGCGCGCTGTAGTAATACATCGAGCGCGCAATGTCGACCGATCCGCCCAGCAGGATCAGCAGGGGGATCAGCAGGACGGCCAACTCCACCGCTACCGCGCCGGACCGGTAACACATCCTGCGTGGCATCCGGCTGGACGAAAGGCGGCTTGTCCCGATCTTCGTCCCACTCTTCGTCACGTTCTTCCTCCTGATCATCATCGGCTCCCTCATTGCACCAGCGTTGGCACCAGCGGCCCAGCGCTGGTCGCGGCACCGGGAGCGCCCAGGGTCGCGCAGGGACTGGACGGATCACTGGACATTCCGAGATACTCGATATACATCCTGGTTGCGCCAGTGCCTGATCCGCCGGAGTTGGTATTGATGGGATGCAGCATCATGATGCAAGCCCAGGACTGGACCGGCGCCGTCGACGAAGAGGCAAAGGAGGAGCAGTCGACAACGGGCATGATCGCCATCCGGCGGTCGGCACCATTTGCCTGCAGCCAGGACGGCCCCTGTATCGTCGAGTTGCTCTTGATCCCCAATCCTGTACTGGTGTTGCCCTGATAGCCGGCGAAGGCTGAGCGCCGCGTGACGAAGTCTGCATAGGCATTTTTCTTGCTCGGCCAATTGATCTCGGTATAGGCGTAGCCCGTATAGTCGGACGCTGCTGACGAGGGGCTGATGGAAGGCGAGTAGATGCCGAAGCGGGTATTCCAGTCATCCGCAACAGAAGATACGTTGCCCGGCTGGCCGACCTGCGCGCCCGTCGCCGGCAGGTTGCAGGCGCCACTACCCTTCAGGATGGCGGCCAGCTCACTGGCGCCACCCGCCGGCGGCGTGAAGTCGATCCATTTGAAATTCCCGGTCAGGCCCCCGCCGCCGGGAGGTCCGATCACGCCAAGCAGCCAATCGCCTTTGGACTTTCCCGCCAGATCGGCGCCACAGATTCCGACCGGCAGCGCACAGAGGGTCTGTGCAGGCACGACCGTGGCGGCCGCTTGTGCCTCCACTGTCTGGCTGCCGACGTTCACGCCAGGGATCACGTTCAATACACTGACCAGCCAGTTGCTGATACCCGGCCGCGTCACCGTGCAGCGGACGTATTTGACTGCCAGCGCGGACGCGCCGGAAAAGCTGCCCTTGGTGCCGAACCCGCCATCCGGCGAGTCGCTGAAGCTCACGCTGGAATCGGCCTCGAGCACCGCCGCCTCGCTCTGAAAGAGCACTGAATTGGCCTGGCCGGTGGCGATGCCGGCAGCCTCGGCGATGGCCAGTTGCGTGCTGCTGACGCCGGTCAGCTCGCGCGAAGCGGCCAGCGCGCAGGCATCAGCACTGGTCTGCAATTCATTCTTTGCCACGAACAGCTTGCCAAGATCGATGGCAAGCCCCGCAAAGCCGATCAGCGTGACCAGCGAGAGCGCCACCAGTATCCCGATGGCTCCCCCCTGCTTGCGGCTGGAACGCGGCCTGCTCGACATGACATGCTCTCCTGTGCGCAGCGGCCCTAACGGGCGGCGCCGGAAATGCCGATCGTGAAGGAAGGCTGCGCCGGCGGCGTCCGGTACGACGCCTCGTAGCGCCCCATCGCCTCATGCGAAGCGATGCCGTCCAGCTTGGGCTGTTCCGATGATGGCGGGCCGGCATTCAAGGTCTGCTGCGCACGCAGCACAGACACGGATTCACCGAAATGGGCATCGAGATTGGGCGATACGGGAGCGCAGGCCGTCATCAGCAGCGCAGCCATCGCGGTGAAGCTGCCGGCGATCGCGTGAGTGAATTTCATGGTCCCCTCCTTATTTTGTTTCATAGCCACTGGGTGCGCCGCGCGCAGGCATTGCGGCTGGCGTGGCCGGCGCGGCGGGCCCGGTCGGCGTGCCCGGCCCGGATGGAGCCTGTGCAGCCTGTCCCTCCATCTTCCCGCCCAGGAAAAATTCGGATCGGGTCGGCTCAACGTAGTGGTCGGTCGGGACAACGTAATCAGGCGGCAGTGGCTTGACCAGCCGCGGCGTCACGATGAACACCAGTTCGCTGCGGTCGGTCTGGAAATTGCTGCTGCGGAACAACGCCCCGAGCACCGGCAGCTCACCCAGCACCGGGAACGCGCTGATGTTCTGGGTCACGTTATTCTTGATCAGGCCGCCAATGGCGAAGCTCTGGCCGTCGATCAGCTGCACGGTTGTCGCCGCCCGCCTGGTCGTGATCAGCGGAAGTATCGATGTCACGCCGGTACCGGACGCCGTCAGGCGCGCGCCCTGGGGCGACAGCTCGGACACTTCCGGCGCCACCTTCAGGTTGATCCGTCCACCGCTGAGAACGGTGGGCGTGAAGCGGACCCCGACCCCGAACTCCTTCTCTTCCAGGGTGATCACCGTGCCGCTGCCGGAGGACTGGGGAACCGGAATGAATATCTTGCCGCCGGCAAGGAAGCTGCCCTCCTGGCCGCTGATGGCCATGACGGTCGGTTCGGCCAGGATTTTTACCAGCCCATCCTGCTTCTGGGCGTCGATGCCGATCGATGTGAATGTACCTCCCGCTTGCGGAGGAGAATTTTGTGAAAGGATGCCGGTACCACCGCCAAAAAAGCCGGAAATGAATTTCGACCAGGCGCCGCCGTCGGTGATGGCCTGCCGTGCGAAATTGATGCCGAAGCGGTCCAGCAGGGTCTTCGAAATCTCGGCCACCTTCACTTCCAGCATCACCTGCTGCGGCGCCGCCACTGACAACATGTTCACGATGCGCGGGTTGTACACCATCGCACTGCGCGCTGCGCCCCCGCCAGCAGCACCCGGCGGGCGCACGAAGGCATTGGCAATCTGGATCGCGCGCTCCACCGCAACGCTATCCGAAGCGACGCCGGACAGGACCAGTGAATCGGACGCGGCGCTGACCCGGATGTCTTTCTCGGCCGGCATCAGGTCGCGCATCTGCGTTTGCACCCCGAGCGTGTCCAGTCCTACGCTCACCTCGACCCTCGCGCAACGTCCATCCCGATCCTGGAACATCAGGTTGGTGGAGCCAACCTCTTTCCCGAACAGGAAGTACATCCCCCTGGCCGTCTGCGAAGTCGTGGGCTCGACCTGCACGATTTCAGGGTCGCCAATGGAGCGCAGGAATGCCGGTGAAGGCAGGCGCAGTTTCTGCAGGTCGAGCGTGCCCGATTTTCCCTGCGGGAGCGTAACCTGTGACCCCGGGCCGAATTCCCCGACACAGACAGGAGTGGCCACGCGCGGGGGCGCAGGCTGCTCAGCGGTCTTGGCGGTCTTGGCAGCCTTCGCCGACCTGGCCGACTCGGGCCGGGTACTGGCGGGACGCTCCGCAGCCTGCCCCGCGGGCAGGCCGGCAGCTTGCGCTGCCGGCTGCGCCAGGGCCGGACCGATCGGAAAAAGCATCGCTGTCCCGATTGCAAGCGAAAGGCCGGTACGCAAACTGTTCGACATTCTTTTTTTGTTCACGTTACTTCCCCTGATGTTTGGTGTTTGATGCGGACGAAGAGCGGCGGCCAGTAACACTGCAGGTGCTCAGTAACACTGCGTGATGCGCCCACCGCCGGTCAGGACCAGCTGGCAATCCGGTACGCGGAGGGTGGCCGGGCTGGCCGGCCTCTGCACTTTCGCGGCCGCCTTCTTCGGCGCTGGGGCCGCAGGCGCACTCACGTTGAGCAAGGTTTGCTTGGTCGCGCCCGCCGTCACGGTGGGCGAGCTGTCGACCTGGTTACGCAGCTTGAGCGAGAGCAAGCCGACGCTGCGCGCCAGGTCCAGCGTCTCCGCCTGCTCCGGCGTGACTTCAAGGGTGACCGCGTTGACAACCTTCGGCTTGGTTT
>NZ_JAUSNH010000050.1 GCF_030645335.1 Lacisediminimonas sp.
CGAGACCCGCCGGCAGATCCTGGTCACGCCTGACGGCTCCGTTGCCGCGCCGAGGGACCCCTTGCGCCGCGATTTCGTCGCCAATGCCTCGCATGAGCTGCGCACGCCGCTGACGGTCATCAATGGTTTCCTCGAGTTTGCTGCCGATCCCGATCTTGATGCAGCGACGCGCGCGGCGCATGTGCGGCTGATGGCCGAGCAGGGGCGGCGGATGCAGAACCTGGTGGATGACATGCTGGTGCTGACCCGTCTGGAGTCACCCGACTATCCGATACGGTCCGAGCCGGTCGATATGCATGCGCTGACCAGTACGGTGGCGACCGAGGCGCGGGCACTGTCTGCCGGACGGCACCAGATTACGGTTGAATGCACCGGCCCGGACCTGGTCGGCAGCGCCGATGAGTTGCGCAGTGCGTTCGGCAACCTGGTCAGCAATGCCATTCGGTATACGCCGGATGGGGGGCAGATCGATATTGCCTGGCGGGATTCGGAGGCGGGGCCCTTGTTCATGGTTCGCGATAACGGGATCGGGATTGAAGCGCAGCATCTTTCACGCCTGACCGAGCGGTTTTATCGGGTCGACAAGAATCGGTCGCGCGAGACGCGCGGGACCGGGCTGGGGCTGGCGATTGTCAAGCATGTGATGCTGCGGCATGGGGCAAGCCTGGGGATCGATTCCGTGCCGGGGAAGGGTAGTGTGTTCAGTGTGCGGTTTCCGGCGGAGGCAGTGGTCGGGGCTGCGTCCGGGGAAACAGGCAAAGCCCATAATCCCGGATAAATCACCAGGGCAGCGATCCGCAGTCACCATCAGGCCCGCGCCGGCCTGATGAGCTGTGACAAACACGGGAACGGTCGGCTGTGCCACGCATCCAAATTGCCTGGCCAACTCCTACCGGGCTCGCAATGGCATCTGGCAAGCAGCCGATACTGGGCATCGACTGGGGCACCACCAACCGGCGCGCCTATTTGCTGGACGAGGGCGGCGAAATCGCACGGCTGCATGCCGACGACCAGGGCATCCTGGCGGTCAAGGGCGATTTCGCCCGCTCCTTGCGCGAGCTGCTCGCCAGCATGCAGGTGCGGCCTGCGCAGGTCCTGATGTCGGGCATGGTGGGCAGCCGCAACGGCTGGCGCGATGTGCCGTATCTCGACACCATCCACCCGCTGCACCGCTTGCCCGCAGCAATGCTGGAGATCGACAGCAAGCTGCCCGGCGTCAGTTGCCGGATCGTGCCCGGCTACCGGGCGACGGATGATGCCGGCATGCCCGACGTGATGCGCGGCGAAGAGACGCAGATCCTGGGCGCACTGGCCAGCGGCGCACCGGAGGGCTGGTTCGTGCTGCCGGGCACCCACTGCAAATGGGTGCATGTCGCGCAAGACCGGATCAGGCACTTGCTGACCTTCATGACTGGCGAATTGTTCGCGTTGCTGTCCGAGCGCGGCACGCTGGCCGCCCTGATGCAACACCATGCAGCCGATGTGCCGGAAGCCTTCTTGCAGGGTCTGGAGGCGGCCGCGTCCGGCCCTTTCACCCACCGCGCGTTTTCCTGCCGGGCGCTGGTCGTGACCGACCAGATGCCGGCTTCGCATGCGGCATCATGGCTGTCCGGTCTGCTGATCGGCTGCGAATTGCAGGAAATCCAACGACGCGCGGAGGTTCGCGGCGTCGTACAGGTAGTGGGCAGCGAGAAATTGGCCGAGCGCTATGCGCTGGCGCTGCGCCATATCGGGCTGCAGGCGCGCTGCTGGCAGCCTGATGCCGTCTATGTGGCTGCCTTGCGCATCCTGGCGGCAGGGGCCATGCCGCAGCCTGCCGCAAGCAGCCAATCGGCTACCGGGGAGGGTGGCTGATGCAGGCAGACCTGGGGGTGCTTCCGCTGGTGGCCATCCTGCGCGGCCTGGGTGCGCACGAAGCGCCGCAGGTGGGACGGGCCTTGTTCGACGCCGGCTTTCGGCTGCTGGAAGTGCCGCTGAACCGGCCGGGCGCGCTGGCGGCAATCCAGGCGCTGCTGCAAATCGCCCCGCCGGACGCGATCATCGGCGGCGGCACCATGCTGAGCGTGGAGCACGTCGAGCAGGTGCATGCTGCCGGCGGGCGGATGATGGTGTCCCCCAACTTCGACGCCGCTGTCGTGCGCCGCGCCGTGGCGCTGGACATGCTGGCATTCCCCGGCGTCGTCACGCCGAGCGAGGCCTGGCAGGCGCTGGCGGCCGGCGCCCACGGACTCAAGCTGTTTCCCGCTGAAATGATCCCGCCGGCGGCGGTAAAAGCGCTGCGCTCGGTATTGCCGCCCGAGGTGCTGCTGATGCCGGTGGGCGGCATCGACGTGGACAACATGGCCGCCTATGCCAGGGCCGGCGCCAATGGCTTTGGCATCGGCGGCGCCCTTTACCAGAGCGGCGTCGCGCCGGCGGCGCTGGCGCAGGCGGCGGCGGCCTTCATCAGCGCACGCCAGCGGCTGATTGCCGCCGATTGAACCTGCCGGGGGCTGCTTCGGGCTGCACGGCCCGGCCGGATGATAGAATCACCGGTTCTTCTCATTGGCCGTGCCAAAGGTTTTTCCTGTGCTTTCCACCGCAAATATCACCATGCAGTTCGGCGCCAAGCCGCTGTTTGAAAACATCTCCGTCAAGTTCGGCGATGGCAACCGCTATGGCCTGATCGGCGCCAACGGCTGCGGCAAGTCGACTTTCATGAAAATCCTCGGCGGCGATCTCGAGCCCAGCGGCGGCAATGTCGCGCTCGATGCCAACGAACGGCTGGGCAAGCTGCGCCAGGACCAGTTTGCGTTCGAGGAAATGCGCGTGCTCGACGTGGTGATGATGGGTCACGTCGAAATGTGGGCCGCCATGACCACGCGCGACGCGATCTATGCCGACCCGGACGCCACCGACGACGACTACATGCGCGCCGCCGACCTGGAAGCAAAGTTCGCTGAATACGACGGTTATACCGCCGAAGCCCGGGCCGGCGAACTGCTGCTCGGCGTCGGTGTGCCGATCGAACAGCACCAGGGGCCGATGAGCAATGTCGCACCCGGCTGGAAGCTGCGCGTGCTGCTGGCGCAGGCTTTGTTTTCCAACCCGGACATCCTGTTGCTCGACGAGCCGACCAACAACCTGGACATCAACACCATCCGCTGGCTGGAAGACGTACTGAACCAGCGCAATTCGACGATGATCATCATCTCCCATGACTGGCACTTCCTGAACCAGGTGTGCACCCACATGGCGGACATGGATTACGGCACGCTGAAGGTGTATCCCGGCAATTACGACGACTACATGCTGGCATCCTCGCAAGCCCGTGCGCAGTTGATGTCGGCCAATACCAAGGCCAAGGAAAAGGTTGCCGAGCTGCAGGAGTTCGTGCGGCGCTTTTCGGCCAATAAGTCCAAGGCGCGCCAGGCCACCTCGCGCGCACGCCAGATCGACAAGATCAAGCTCGACGACATCAAGCCATCGAGCCGCGCCACGCCCTTCATCCGCTTCGAGATGGAGAAAAAGCTGCACCGGCTGGCGGTCGAGACCCATTCGATTGCGAAAGCCTTTGACCATCAGTTGTTCAAGAACCTCAGCATTGCGGTCGAAGCAGGCGAAAAGATCGCCATCATCGGCGCCAATGGCGCCGGCAAGACCACGCTGCTGCGTTGCATCGGCGGTCCCGAGCTGTGTGGTCTGGCGCCGGACAGCGGCATCGTCAAATGGGCAGAAAATGCCGACCCCGGCTACATGCCGCAGGACCCGACCGAAGAATTCGCCACCGATCGCGACCTGACCGACTGGATGGGACGCTGGACCCGCGAAGGCGACGACGACCAGGCGGTGCGCTCGATCCTCGGCCGCTTGCTGTTTTCCGGCGACGAAGTGAAAAAGTCGGTGCAGGTGCTTTCCGGCGGTGAAAAGGGCCGGATGATTTATGGCAAGCTGATGCTCGGCCGGCATAACGTGCTGCTGATGGACGAGCCGACCAACCATATGGACATGGAGTCGATCGAGGCGCTCAACATTGCGCTCGAAAAGTATGTCGGCACCCTGATTTTCGTGTCGCACGACCGCGAATTCGTCTCCTCGCTGGCGACCCGCATCATCGAGCTCAAGGATGGGCAGGTGATCGATTTCCTGGGTGGTTACGAGGATTACCTGCGTAGCCAGGGTATCGAGGTCTGACCGGCGCGGCCGGTTTTCAAGCGATCGGCAGTCGCCTGCTGGTTTTTATCCCGACGTTGGGATCTTTCCAAAGGAAAGCACCAGAGATACAGAGGCTGGCGTGACAAGGTGCCAACAGGCACTTTGCCACTTGAAAACGGGTCGCCCAGTATCATGTAAGCTGCGCAAGCAGAAGCCCCGCGCATTGGTTTAGCGCATTGCAAATTTTTTAAGAGAAGTCTGCGTCCACATGCAAACGATTCCCCTGAAGTCTGTCGAGTTTGAACGGCCGCAGATGCGCGGAAGCATCAGCTGCACCGCGTCGGCCTGGGCTCGCGTGCCGGCCATGCCCACCGCAGAGCAAAAGCTCGCACTGAAGGAACGTATCCGGCGCTTGCTGAAAGAGCGCGGCGCCGTGCTGGTCGCGCACTATTACGTCGACAGCGATTTGCAGGACCTGGCCGACGAAACCGGTGGCTGCGTATCGGACTCTCTGGAGATGGCCCGTTTCGGCCGCGACCATCCGGCCCGTACGCTGGTGGTGGCCGGTGTGCGCTTCATGGG
>NZ_JAUSNH010000054.1 GCF_030645335.1 Lacisediminimonas sp.
AAGGCTGGGAAAAACGGACAGTACAGGCAATACAGGCGGTACAGGCAGAAGCAAGATCAACCCTCTCGTTTTATCTTTTCATGACCAAAAAAAATTTGACTGATGCCCGCGACTCGCGCTTCGTCCACCGATGGTTGAATGCCGACCCGGCCCGGGCGCAACAAGTAGGGAGCCTGGCCGGATTATCCCTCTCCACCGCTGATTTTACTCGCCTGTTACAAAACGAAACCGCCGCCGGCATGGCACTGCCACGGGCGATGCGACGGGTACGCAACCTGGTGATGGCCGTGTTGATCGAGCGCGACCTGACCGGCGCGGCAGATCTGCACGAAGTGGTCACCACCATTTCCGACTTTGCCGACTTCGTGCTGCGCACCCACCAGCAGGCGCTGTACGCCGAACTGGTGGCGACCCATGGCACACCGACCGGCGAAGAAAGCGGTACGCCGCAAGAACTGATAGTACTCGGCATGGGCAAGCTTGGCGGGCATGAACTCAATGTGTCGTCCGACATCGACCTGATATTCGTTTATAACGAGGACGGCGAAACGCAGCTCACGGCTGAGGGCCAGCGGCAATTGTCGAACCACGAATTTTTCTCCCGGCTGGGCAAGCGCCTGATCGCCGACATCGGCGCCGTGGCAGAGGATGGCTACACGTTCCGGGTCGACATGGCGCTGCGGCCCAACGGCAAATCCGGCCCGCTGGTTGCCAGCATGAACATGGTCGAGCAATACCTGATGCTGCAGGGGCGCGAGTGGGAGCGCTATGCCTGGGTCAAGACGCGGGCCATTACCGGCCGCCCGGAGGATATCGCCGTGCTGGAGGCCATCGTGCGTCCCTTCGTTTACCGCCGTTACCTGGATTTTGGCGCGATCCATGCGTTGCGCGACATGCATGGGCAGATCCGCGCCGAGGTGCAGCGCCAGGAAAACCTGCACCCGGAACGCAGCAACAACGTCAAGCTCGGTCGCGGCGGTATCCGCGAGATCGAGTTCCTGGCCCAGGTATTCCAGCTGATCCGCGGCGGCCGCGACCCTGAGCTGCGTGACCGTTCCACCCGCATCACGCTGGCTGCGCTGGCGCGCAAGAACCTGCTCACGTCCGAAGTGGTGGCCGGGCTGCTGGACTCCTATACCTTCCTGCGCAACCTGGAACATCGCCTGCAATACCTGGATGACGCGCAGACGCATAACCTGCCAGCCAATCCCGGGGATGTGGCGCTGGTGGCGCGCATGATGAATTTCGATTCGCCCGATGCCTTGCTGGCGGAACTGGCGCAGCACCGGCAGTTCGTGGCCGCGCAGTTCGATGAAATGTTCAGCGAAAAGACCCCCAGCAGCACTGGCAGCAATGCAACTGGTAACGGTGCGGACAGCACCGCGGGACGCGCCGCGCCGCGTCCGCCATTGCTCAATGAGGACGACAGCGAAGAAACAATCGCCACGCAGCTTGGCAGCCTCGGTTTCGATGACGCCCCCGGCGCTGCCAGCCGCTTGTTTGCCAGCATGAATTCGCCGCGCCTGCAGGCATTGCCGGTCGCCAGCCGATCCAAGTTGATGACGCTGGTCAATAACGCCCTGGCCATGGTGGCGGCAGCGGAGGACAACCGCACGGTGACCTTGTTGCGGCTACTGGATTTCTTCGAAGCGATTGCGCGCCGTGCCGCCTACCTGTCCTTGCTGACGGAATATCCGCAGGCGCTGGCGCGGGTGGTTCGCATGATGAATGCCAGCGACTGGGCAGCGAAATACCTGACACGCCATCCGCTGCTGCTGGATGAATTGCTGGACGACCGCGCGCTGGAATCGACGCCGGACTGGGAATCGTTTGCCACCGAGTGCCGCCGCCAGCTTGACGCAGTGCCGGGCGACACCGAGCGCCAGATGGATGTGCTGCGCGAATTGCATCATGCGCAATTGCTGCGCCTGCTGGCGCAGGACCTGGAAGGAAAACTGACGGTGGAACGGCTGGCGGACCACCTGTCGGCGCTGGCCGACGTGCTGGTCGGGGCGACGCTGCATGCCGTATGGCAGACCATTCCCAACCGTCACAGCGAGGTGCCGCAGTTCGCCGTGGTGGCCTACGGCAAGCTGGGCGGCAAGGAGCTGGGCTATGCGTCCGACCTCGACGTGATTTTCCTGCACCGCGATGAGCATCCGGATGCGCCGATGCTGTACGCCAAGCTGGCCCAGCGCTTCATCACGTGGATGACTGCGCATACGCCGGCCGGCATCCTGTTCGATGTCGATATCGCGTTGCGCCCGGATGGCGCCAGCGGGCTGATGGTGACGACGGTCGATGCGTTCGAGAAGTACCAGAAGCAGTCGGCCTGGGTATGGGAACACCAAGCGCTGACACGGGCGCGCTTTTGCTCGGGCGATGCGCAGATCGGTGCGCGTTTCGAAGAAATCCGCACGGCGGTCTTGCGCCAGCAGCGTGACGAAGCGACGCTGCGGCGCGATATCCGCTCGATGCGCGAGAAGCTGCATGAAGCGCATCCCAACCGGTCCGGTCAGTTCGATCTCAAGCATGACGCCGGTGGCATGATCGATATCGAATTCATCGTGCAATACCTGGTGCTGCTGCATGCCGCGCACTATCCGGCGCTGACTGCCGATATCGGCAATATCGCGCTGCTGAAATTGTGCGGCGAACTCGGCCTGGTCGATGCCAGGCTATCGCTCGACGTCGCCAACGCCTACCGCCGTTTTCGCCGCATGCAGCACCAGTTGCGTCTGCAAGGCGCCGACAAGGCGCGGGTGGAGATGAGCAAGGTGGACGCCGAGGCGGGGCAAGTGAAGGCGCTGTACGAAGCGGTGCTGGGAAGCTGAAGGGGCGCCAGAAAGCGCCCGAAGGCCTTACCCGCAGGCAACAAGACCGAGATTAATGGGAGAGCACTCTGACATGACCAACCACGGCAAGAAGCTGATCCGCAACAGCACCGCCGAGTTTCTGATCTTCACCAGCCAGGCTGGCGAGCAGAGCATTGAGGCTCGCTACGAAAACGAAACCGTCTGGCTGACGCAGAAGCTGATGGCCGAGTTGTTCGCGGTGGATGTGCGCACGGTTAGCGAACACCTGAAAAACATCTACGAATCCGGCGAACTGGGGCGGGGGTCAACTCTCCGGAAATTCCGGACAGTTCAAACAGAAGGTAGCCGAAATGTGACCCGAAACGTCGATTTCTACAACCTTGACGCCATCATCTCAGTGGGCTACCGGGTCAATTCGGTGCGGGCCACCCAGTTCCGCCAGTGGGCCACCGGCGTGCTGCGGGAGTTCGCCATCAAGGGCTTTGTGCTGGACAGGAAGCGCCTGGAAAACGGCGCTTTCCTCGGCGAAGACTACTTCGAGCGTTTACTGGCCGAGATCCGCGAAATACGGCTGTCCGAGCGCAAGTTCTACCAAAAGGTGACGGACATCTATGCCACGGCCGTGGATTACAACGGCGATGCGCCGACTACCAAGGCTTTTTTCGCCAAGGTGCAGAACAAATTGCATTTCGCCATCCATGGGCACACCGCGGCTGAGTTGATCGTGCAGCGCGCCGACAGCACCAAACCGCGAATGGGGCTTACGTCGTGGGAGCGTGCCCCTGAAGGAAAGATCATCAAGACCGATGTGGTCGTCGCCAAGAACTACCTCAGCCCGCAGGAGCTGGAATCCCTCGGGCGCATTGTCAGCTCGTACCTTGATTTGGCCGAGGATCGCGCCAATCGCAATATCCCGATGACGATGGAAGACTGGGCCAAGCGACTGGATGCGTTCCTCGAATTTACCGAGCGCGACATTCTGCAGGATGCTGGCAGGGTCTCAGCCGAGATGGCGCGGTCGCATGCCGAAAGTGAGTTCGAAAAGTACCGCATCGTGCAGGACAGGTTGTTCGAGAGCGACTTTGACCGTGTCGTCAAGCAGATCGAGATCGAACGTAAGGCAGATGGCGCTGAAGAGTAACGCGGCCTAACAGGCAATTCATGTGACGATTGATTTGTCCGATTAACTTCTCAACGACTTCGACAGCGACTGGTTGCCCTCCTGAACGAAAAAACGGCCCAGCCGATATTTCGACCGAGCCGTTAAGCCCTTGCTCAAGCGATATGCCGTTCGTGTATTGAAGAGAAACCTTAACTGAACAGCAGTTGCCCGCAGGTCCGTTATGCCACCACCAGCGAGATCAAGTCACTTGGCCGACATCAATGCCACGGTCGTGTCCAGCATCCGGTTGGAGAAACCCCACTCGTTGTCATACCAGGACGACACTTTCACCAGGCGGCCTGACACTTTGGTCAGCGTCGAATCGAAGTTGCTCGATGCCGGATTGTGATTGAAATCGATCGACACCAGTTGCTCGGTGTTGTAGTTCAGGATGCCTTTCAACGGGCCGTCGGCGGCTTGTTTCATGATCGCGTTGACTTCTTCGACCGTCGTATCGCGCGCGGCGATGAAGGACAGGTCAACGATCGACACATTGATGGTCGGGACGCGGATCGCATAGCCGTCGAGCTTGCCATTGAGTTCCGGCAGCACCAGGCCGACTGCTGTGGCAGCGCCGGTCTTGGTCGGGATCATCGACATGGTGGCCGAACGGGCGCGGCGCAGGTCTTCATGCATCACGTCGGTCAGCACCTGGTCGTTGGTGTAGGCATGCACGGTGGTCATCAGGCCGTTGACGACGCCGATCTTGTCATTGAGCGGCTTGACCAGCGGGGCCAGGCAATTGGTGGTGCAGGAAGCGTTCGAAATCACGGTGTCGCTGGCTTTGAGCACGCCATGGTTGACGCCGAACACGACAGTGGCGTCCACGTCCTTGCCGCCCGGTGCGGAAATGATGACTTTCTTGGCGCCGCCCTTGATGTGGGCGGAGGCTTTTTCCTTGGTGGTGAAAAAGCCGGTGCACTCCAGCACGACATCGACGCCCAGCTCGCCCCAGGGAATATCGGCCGGATTGCGCTGCGCAAACACGCGGATGCGGTCGCCGTTGACGATCATGGTGTCGCCATCGACCGTGACCGTGCCGGGGAACTTGCCGTGGGCAGTGTCGTACTTGGTCAGGTGGGCGTTGGTGTCGGCATTGCCCAGATCGTTGATTGCAACGATCTGGATATCGTTTTTCTTGCCGCTTTCATAATGCGCGCGCAGGATATTGCGGCCGATCCGCCCGTAACCGTTGATGGCAACCTTGATAGTCATTTTTTTCTCCGGAGTTGAGTGTGTCTTGCTTATTGAATTGTGATCCAGTCAGGCCAGTACCGATTTGACGGCATCCACCACTTTGTCGGTCGTGAAGCCAAAATGCTTGAACAGCACGCCGGCCGGCGCAGATTCGCCGAACGTGTCGATGCCGATCACGGCACCTTCCAGTCCGACGTATTTGTGCCAGAAGGCGGTGACGCCGGCTTCGATCGCCACGCGCGGTATGCCGGCCGGTAGCACGCTGGCCTTGTAGCCGGCGTCCTGGCGGTCGAACACATCCGTGCTGGGCATGGAAACCACGCGCACCGGCACGCCTTCGGCAGCCAGTCGCTCGGCGGCGCTGACCGCCAGTTCAATTTCGGAACCGGTGGCAATCAGCACGGCTTTGGCGCCGGGCGCATCGCGCAGCACATACGCGCCGCGGGCAATGTCCGCCACCTGGGCTGCAGTACGCTCCTGGAAAGGCAAGTTCTGGCGCGAAAAGATCAGCGTGCTGGGGCCATCGTGACGTTGAACCGCCTGGGCCCAGGCCACCGCCGATTCCACGGTATCGCAAGGACGCCAGTTGTCGAGGTTGGGGATCAGGCGCAGGCTGGAAATATGCTCGACCGACTGGTGGGTCGGGCCGTCTTCGCCCAAACCGATTGAATCGTGGGTGAACACGAACAGCGTGCGGATTTTCATCAGCGCCGCCATGCGCAAGGCATTGCGGCTGTAGTCGGAGAAGGTCAGGAAGGTGGCGCCGAACGGAATATAGCCGCCGTGCAAGGCGATGCCGTTCATCATGGCGCTCATGCCGAATTCGCGTACGCCGTAATTGATGTGGTTACCGGCCTGGTTGTCGCGCACGGCGACCGACTCTTTCCAGTTGGTCAGGTTGGAGCCGGTCAGGTCGGCTGAACCGCCGAGGAATTCCGGCAGCACCTGGGCCAGCGCCTGGATCGCATTCTGGCTGGCCTTGCGGGTGGCGATGGTTTCCTTCTTTTCCATGCAACTGGCAATATATGCGGCAACGGTCGCCTCGAAAGCGGCGGGCAACTCGCCCTTCATGCGGCGCTGGAACTCGGCTGCCTTGGCCGGAAAACGCTCGCGGTAGGCGGTATAGCGCTCGTTCCATTCCTGTTCCACTGCGGCGCCCTTCTGGCGTGCATCCCAGTCCGCATAGACTTCGGCCGGCATTTCGAACGGCGCGTGGCTCCAGCCGATGGCCTCACGGGTGGCGGCAATTTCCTTGTCGCCCAGCGCGGCGCCATGCACCTTGTCGCTGCCTTGCATGCTCGGGGCGCCCTTGCCGATCACGGTCTTGCAGCAGATCAGGGTCGGACGGTCCGACTTGCGGGCGCGGGCAATGGCGGCGTCGACCGAGTCGACATTGTGACCGTCGACATCGGCGATGACGTTCCAGCCGTAAGCCTCGAACCGTTTGGGTGTGTCGTCCGTGAACCAGCCGTCTACCCGGCCGTCGATGGAAATGCCATTGTCGTCGTACAGGGCAATCAGTTTGTTCAGGCGCAGCGTGCCGGCCAGCGAGCAAACTTCATGCGAGATGCCTTCCATCAGGCAACCGTCGCCGAGGAACACGTAAGTGTTGTGGTCGACGATGCAAGCGCCGGGCTCGTTGAATTCAGCTGCCAGCAGTTTTTCAGCCAGCGCCATGCCGACCGCATTGCTGATGCCCTGGCCCAGCGGGCCGGTGGTGGTTTCGACGCCCGGTGTGACGCCGACTTCCGGATGTCCCGGTGTTTTCGAGTGCATCTGGCGAAAGCCGCGCAGGTCGTCCATCGACAAGTCGTAGCCGGTCAGGTGCAGCAGCGCATAGATCAGCATCGAACCATGACCGTTTGATAACACAAAGCGGTCGCGATCCATCCAGTGCGGGTTGGCCGGATTGTGGCGGTAATGCCGCGCCCAGAGCGCCACGGCGATGTCGGCCATGCCCATTGGCATGCCGGGATGGCCGGAGTTGGCTTTTTGTACAGCGTCCATTGCCAGGGCACGGATTGCGCTGGCCATTCGGGTGGATGTGGGGATCGATGTCATGATGAAGAAGTAAAATGCCAGCCAACTGTGCCGCGGCGCGGCAAGGGACGAGTAACAAAGCCCACAATTTTACCAGAGTGATGTTCCGGGTTAAACGACATGGCCGATACCCGGACTTCTGATCCCACCTTCTTTGTCTGTTGAGGCCTCGCCGATGCCCCGTTTCTACTGTCCCTTCCCTCTGCAAACCGGCACGGAAATTGAATTGCCCGAGAGCGTTGCACGCCACATCCTGGTGCTGCGACTGCGGCCGGGCGACGAAATCAGTGTGTTCAATGGCGAGGGGGGCGAACACCTGGCGGTTCTTTCCGAAGTGGAAAAACGCAGCAGTCGGGCTCTGCTGAAACATTTTTCCCCGCGCGAGGCGGAACTGCCGTTCGCAGTGACCATCGCCCAAGCCCTGCCGGAGGGGTCGAAAATGGACTGGATCGTCGAAAAATGCGTGGAACTGGGCGCCGCCGGCATCCAGCCGCTGATCTCGCGCCGCTGCGTGGTGCGCCTGTCGGGGGAGCGGGCCAGCAAGCGGGTGCAGCACTGGGAGGCGATTGTCGCGGCGGCGTCCGAGCAGTGCGGCCGCAACCGGCTGGCCCAGGTGGCGCAGCCGAGCGACTTCGCGGCCTGGGCCGGCCACCACGACTTGCACCGGCGCATCCTGCTGACGCCGCGGGCCTCGCAGTCGCTGGCTCAATGGGCCACGCACCAGCCGCAACAGGCCGTGGCCGTCGTGGTCGGTCCGGAGGGCGGGTTCACCGACGAGGAAGAGGCCCTGGCCACGGCGCAGGGCATGCTGGCGCTGTCGGTCGGCCCGCGGGTGCTGCGCACGGAGACGGCGGCGATGGCTGCGCTGTCTACCCTGTCCGGACTCTGGGAGCGCGGCTGAATGCGGGAGGCGCGCTGGGCGCATGCCGGCTGTGGCGGCGAACGCCATTGGGCAGGCGTCCTTGTGCGGGGAAAAACGGGGGAAAGCACTTATAATGATCGGTTTTTCGACGACCCGCTGATTTTGGCCAACCGTGCCAATGGCGATCGCACCAGATCCGGCCCCGCATGAAGGTATTTCGAGGTATTCCCAATGCCGAGGCCCGCGCGCCCTGCGCGCTCACCATCGGCAATTTCGACGGTGTCCATCTCGGCCACAAGACCCTGATCTCGCACACGCGGGAGGCCGCTGCGCGCCTGGGCATTGCGTCGGCCGTGATGACCTTCGAGCCGCATCCGCGCGAATTCTTTGCGCGGGCCGCTGGCGATTTGTCGGTTGCCCCGACCCGCATATCGAACCTGCGCGACAAGCTGCAGTCGCTGGCCGCAACCGGTGTGGAGCGGGCGATCGTCATGCATTTCAATGCGCACTTCGCGGCGCTGTCGCCACGCGATTTCGTCGAGCAGGTGCTGGTCAAGGGCTTGAATGTAAAGTGGCTGATGGTGGGTGAAGATTTCTGCTTCGGCGCCCGGCGCGCCGGCAATTTCGCCATGCTGCAGCAGGCAGGCGCTGAATTCGGCTTCGAAGTCCATGCACTGCCGGCAGTGGAACACGAGGGCGTGCGGATCTCGTCGTCGGCGGTGCGCGCTGCGCTGACCGCGGGCGACTTTAGCCGCGCAGCGGCGCTGCTGGGCCATCCTTATGCGATTTCCGGCCATGTCATCCACGGCAAGAAGCTCGGCCGCACGATCGGTTTTCCGACCATGAACCTGCGGGTTGCGCACAAGCGCCCGGCCACCTCGGGAATATTCGTCGTGCGGGTGCATGGACTGGGCCCGCAGCCATTGCCCGGCGTTGCCAGCCTGGGCGTGCGCCCGACTGTCGACGACAGCGGCCGGGTATTGCTGGAAACCTGGCTGTTCGACTACGACCAGCAATGCTACGGCCGCCTGGTCTGCGTCGAGCTGCTGGAAAAGCTGCGCGATGAAAAGAAATACGATGGACTCGACGCCCTGGTCGCCGCCATCAACAACGACGCAGAACAGGCACGCGCCTGGTTCCGTCAGCATGCCAGCGGAGCAGTCTCCGCTACCGATCGAATTTGACGCTGCGCCAAACGCACAGCCCCGATTCGATCAACCAGACACCGAAAAGCAAGCACATGCCAGACAAGCAGAAACCGGCTCCGACACAATCGGACACGCAGTCAAAGACGCCATCCGACAATCAGGCGGGCAAGCACGCGAACAAGCAGTCCGGCAAGCCGGCCAGCAAGTATCCGGTCAATATGCCCGAGACCGCGTTCCCGATGCGCGGCGACCTGGCCCGGCGCGAGCCGCAATGGGTGGAGCAGTGGCAGCAGAAAAAGATTTACCAGCGCATCCGCGCCGCCGCCGCTGGCCGCCAGAAATTCATCCTGCATGACGGCCCGCCGTACGCCAATGGCGACATCCACATCGGCCATGCGGTCAACAAGATCCTGAAGGACATGATCGTCAAGACCCGTCAGCTGGCGGGATATGACGCCCAGTACGTTCCCGGATGGGACTGCCATGGCATGCCCATCGAGATCCAGATCGAAAAGCAATTCGGCAAGAGCTTGCCGACCGCCGATGTGCTGGCCAGGTCGCGCGCCTATGCCACTGAACAGATCGAGCGGCAGCGACGTGATTTCATCCGCCTGGGCGTGCTGGGCCAATGGGATCGCCCGTACCGCACCATGGATTTCGGCAACGAAGCCGACGAAATCCGCGCGCTCGGGACCATCCTGGAAAAGGGTTATGTGTACCGCGGGCTAAAGCCGGTCAACTGGTGTTTCGACTGCGGATCGGCATTGGCCGAAGCGGAAGTGGAATACCAGGACAAGCGCGATCCGGCCATCGATGTGGGCTTCCCGTTTGCCGAGCCGGAACGCATCGCGCAGGCGTTCGGCTTGCCGGCGCTGCCGGTGCAGCGCGGCTATGCGGTGATCTGGACCACGACGCCGTGGACACTGCCGGCTAACCAGGCGCTGAATGTCCATCCTGAATTCACCTATGCGCTGGTCGAAACCACGCGTGCCAACGCAGCAGGCGAGCATGAGCCGGTATTGCTGATCCTGGCCGAAGACCTGGTGCCGGCTTGCCTGCAACGCTACGGTCTGCAAGGTCGCGTCATCGCCACCTGCAAGGGTGAGGCGCTGGCATTGATCGGTTTCCATCATCCCTTGTGGCAAATGGACCCGGGCTATGATCGCCTGTCGCCGATTTACCTGGGCGACTATGTCACGCTCGACACTGGCACCGGCATCGTCCATTCGTCGCCGGCCTATGGCGTGGATGACTTCCTGTCCTGCAAGGCGCACGGCATGAAGGATGACGATATCCTGAATCCTGTCATGGGTGACGGCCGTTACGCATCCTGGCTGCCCTTGTTCGCTGGCCTGACCATCTGGGAAGCCTCCAAGCCTATCTGCCAGAAGCTCGACGAGGCGGGCGCCCTGTTCAAGCTGGTCATGTTCGACCATAGCTACATGCACTGCTGGCGCCACAAGACGCCGATCATCTATCGCGCCACCTCGCAATGGTTTGCCGGCATGGACGTCACGCCGAAGGACGGTGGGCCAACGCTGCGGCAGACTGCCTTGACCGGTATCGACAATACGACCTTTTACCCGGCATGGGGCAAGGCGCGGCTGTACGGCATGATCGCGAACCGGCCGGACTGGACCTTGTCGCGCCAGCGCCAATGGGGCGTGCCGATGGCATTTTTCATCCATCGCGAAACGGGCGAACTGCATCCGCGCACGCCGGAATTGCTGGAGCAGGTGGCCAAACTGGTCGAGCAGCATGGCATCGAAGCCTGGCATAGCCTGGACCCGCGTGAGCTGCTGGGCGACGACGCTGCGATGTACCAGAAAAACCGCGACACGCTGGACGTCTGGTTCGACTCGGGAACCACCCACCAGACGGTGTTGCGCGGCTCGCACGCTGTCGAATCGCATTTCCCGGCTGACCTTTATCTCGAAGGGTCAGACCAGCACCGCGGCTGGTTCCATTCGTCCTTGCTGACCTCGTCGATGATCAACGGCTGCCCGCCCTACAAGGCCTTGCTGACCCACGGTTTCGTGGTCGATGGCGAGGGCAAGAAGATGTCGAAGTCCAAGGGCAACGTGGTGGCGCCGCAAAAGGTGTCCGACACGCTGGGCGCTGAAATCCTGCGCCTGTGGGTCGCGTCCACCGATTATTCCGGCGAACTGTCGATCTCCGACGAGATCCTGAAGCGCGTGGTGGAAAGTTACCGCCGCATTCGCAACACCTTGCGCTTCCTGCTGGCCAATACCTCGGACTTCAATGTCCAGGCCCAGGCCGTGCCGCTCGACGCGCTGGTCGAGATCGACCGCTATGCCATCGCCCGCATGGCGCAATTGCAGGCGGAAATCCTGGCGCATTTCGACAGCTATGAATTTCACCCGGTGGCCGCCAAGCTGCAGATGTACTGCTCCGAAGACCTCGGCGGCTTCTACCTCGATATCCTGAAGGATCGGCTGTACACCGGCGGCGTCGATTCGCCGGCACGGCGGTCCGCGCAAACCGCGATCTGGCATATCACGCAGTCGCTGCTGCGGCTGATGGCGCCGGTGTTGTCGTTTACTGCCGAAGAAGCCTGGGCGGCATTTGCTGGCGAAGCTGCATGGACAGAAGGCGGCGAAACCATTTTCACCCAGCAGTTTCACCAGTTGCCGGTGATTGCCGACGCCGATGCGCTACTGGCCAAGTATGGCGTGCTGCGCGAAGTCCGGACCGACGTCATGAAGCAGCTGGAAGATGTGCGGGTGTCGGGGGCGATCGGTTCATCCTTGCAGGCGCAGGTGGAAATCAAGGCCAGCGCCGAGCGTTTCAACGCACTGGCCAGCATGGACGGCGACCTGAAGTTCGTTTTCATTACGTCCGATGCGCAGGTGACGCAAGTCGCCAGCGCAGCAGACGAAGCAGTGCTCGTGACGCCGTCGCCGTACCAGAAATGCGAACGCTGCTGGCATTACCGGGCCGACGTCGGGGCCGACCATGCACACCCGGGTCTTTGCTCACGCTGCACCAGTAACCTGTTCGGCAGCGGCGAAAAGCGCCGCTTCGCCTAAGCCGTTCACGGCTCAACAGGCGTGCGCCCCCGAATGACGGGCGCCGCCAGCCTTTTGGATTTGAAAAGAGAAAACATGGCAACCAGGAAGCAACAGATCCCCGCAGCTCGCAAGTCTGGCAGCAGCCTCGCACCCTGGCTCGGGATCGCCTTTATCCTGATCCTGCTTGATCAACTGACCAAGATCGTCGTCATCCAGTTGCTGAACTATG
>NZ_JAUSNH010000055.1 GCF_030645335.1 Lacisediminimonas sp.
GCCCTTGCTGTGGCCCATTGCAGAGCACGCCGGCCTGGACATCATCCACTTCGGCATCATCTTCACGGTCAATCTTGCCATAGGCATGTTCACCCCGCCGTTCGGACTGAACATCTTTGTCAGTGTCAGCATATTCCGGGAGAACACGGCAAAGATCGTGATGGGGCTGATTCCATTCTTCATCGCCTACCTGGTTGCGCTGGGACTGATCACTTATTTCCCTGCGCTGTCGCTGACACTGCCCAACATGTTGATGAAATGATGACTGCCCTTACTAAAAAACTCGGACACAACTTCACGCTGCCACCGGAATATGTGGCGCGCGCCGTGCTGCGCCAGGGCCGCGCCCATTCATGGGACAGCATCGACGGCCCGACCACCGCGCTGGTGGTGGTCGACATGCAAAACTATTTCATGGCGCCGCCGTACATGGGCGCCTGTGCAGTCGCGCAGGAAATCGTCCCCAACATCAACCGCCTGGCAGCCGCAACCCGGCGCGCCGGCGGACGCGTGATCTTCGTGCAGAACCTGGCGCCGTGGGCGTCGGAGCAAAACTGGGCCACGCAAAAGGAACGCTTCCTGCCGGACAGCGCCCGCCATCGCTGGGAATCGATGCAGGCCGATGCGCATGGTTTCGAGCTATGGGCCGGTCTGGATGTACAGCCGGGTGACCTGCGGGTGGTGAAGCGGCGCTACAGCCCGTTCACCCGCGACTCGTCGGACATTGAAATTTTGCTGGCCGACCACGGCATCCGCAACATCATCGTCACCGGGGTGGCGACCAATGCCTGCTGCGAAACCACCGCCCGCGACGCCATGATGCTGAACTACCGCACGGTAATGGTATCGGACGCGTGCGCGGCCATGACGGATGCGGAACATGCCGCCTCGATGGGTAACTTCTACCTGTATTTCGGCGATGTACAGAGCACCGATGAATTGACTGCCCTGCTGGACAAGGCCAATACCTGAAACAGGCAATCTGCAAGCACCCCTATCTGTAGCAAACCCCCCCGGCACCGGCCTGCCCAGGCGCAAGCCCGCCCGGCGAAAATATCACCTGAGGAGAACACAGAACATGAATCCGACAATTGACGATGTGCGCGAAGTCCTGAAAATTTTCCTGGACTCCGACCTGCAAGACTTGAAGCTCGAAATCGGCAGTGTCCGCCTGGCCGTCTCCAAGAACGGCAGCGGCGCAATGCAGCCGTTCTCGCCGCAAATCGCCATGGCGCCAGCGCCGGTTGCCGCATTGGCGGCAGCACCTGCGGCACCATCTGCCACGGCAGCGCCAGCGCCTGCAGCAGCACCGGCAGCCAGTGCGGTCGCCGCCAACTGGGTCGCCATCACGGCCCCGTCGGTGGGCGTGTTCTACAGCCGCCCGTCACCGGACAAGCCACCCTTCGTGCAAGTGGGCAGCACGGTGCAGGCCAACGACCCGGTCTGCCTGGTGGAAGTCATGAAGCTGTTCACCGGCGTGCATGCACCGGTTGCGGGACGCATCGTGCAAATCGCCGTCGCCGATTCCACGATGGTCGAATACGGCCAGCCCCTGATGTACATCGAGCCGGCCTGACCCGCGTCCAGGAGAACAGACAGTGAAACGGAAAATCCATATTACCGAGACGACCACCCGCGACGGCCAGCAATCGCTATGGGCCACGCGCATGACCTCGCCGATGATGATGCCGATACTGCCCTTGATGGACAGGGTCGGCTTTGACGCCATCGAATGCATGGGAACGGCCATCATGGATTCCTGCGTGCGCTACCTGAAAGAGAACCCGTGGGAGCGGCTGCGCCTGATCAAGGAGCGCGTCACGCAGACGCCGCTGCAAATGATCTCGATCTGCCTGGGCTTCAGCGTGGGCAAGGCGCAGATGCCGGACGACATCCTGACGCTGTTTTTCCAGCGCTGCGCCGCCAACGGCATCGACCGTTTTTTCCTGATGGACGGCTTGAACGACATCCGCAACTTTGAAGTGCCGGTCAAGGCGATCCATGCCGTCGGCGGCAAAGTGGTGGCCGCTGTCGTGTACTCCATCAGCCCGGTGCATACCGACGAGCATTTCGTGCAAAAGATCCGCGAGCTGGTCGCGCTGAACTGCGACATCCTGGTACTGAAGGACCCCAATGGCGTGCTGCTGCCCGAGCGCGCACGTACGCTGATACCCGCCATCAAGGCCGTGGCCGGCGGACGGCCGGTGTATTGCCACTCGCATTGCGTGACCGGCATGGGCCCGGCCACCAACCTGGAAGCGATCGAATACGGCGCGGAAGGCATCTGGACCGCAGCGCGTGCGCTGGCCAACAGCTCGTCGCTGCCGGCCACCAGCTCCATGGTCAAGCACTTGAAGCGCGACGGCTATGACGTCGATCTCGATGAAGACATGCTGGCGCAGATCGATGAACATTTCCTGGGCGTTGCCAAGCGCCACAACAAACCGATCGGCCAACCGGCCGAATACGATCCGGGCTTTTACCGGCACCAGATGCCGGGCGGCATGATCTCCAACTTCCGCAGCCAGATGGCGCAGTTCGGCCTGGAAAACCGGATGGACGAAGTGTTCGAAGAGATTCCCGCCGTGCGCGAGGACCTCGGCTGGTCACTGATGGTCACGCCCTTCTCGCAAGTGATCGGCACCCAGGCGGCGCTCAATGTGCTGTACGGCCGCTACAAGGTCATGTTGAGCGAGGTCGACCAGTTGTTGCTGGGCCAATACGGCAAGACACCGGGCGCGATCAACCAGAACCTGCTCGACGTGGTCGTCAATCGTCTCGGCAAGCAGCCAATGACTGAGCGCCCCGGCCTGTCGGTCGACCCGGTGCTCAAGCGCTTGCGCGCAGAAATCGGCAGCAGCGCATCCGACGAGGACTTGTTGCTCAACTATTTCTTCATGCCCGACTACTTGCAGGCAATGCGCGCCGCCGGTCCGATCCAGTTGACCGAATCCGGCACGCTGGCTGACCTGGTGCGGGACGTGGCCAAGCATGGCGGCGTCAAGCAGTTCAGCCTGTCGATGTAATGCAGGCTGCCGCAGAAACAGGGAACTAGCATGAACAAAAGTCTGGATTCAAGCATCGCCCCCGGCGCAGTTGCTGCGCCGGGCCACGACACAACAACGCAGGCAATCAGCGTGCGCCCGGTAACGCGCATCTTCATCGCCAACCGCGGTGAAATCGCGCTGCGCATCATCCGCGCAGCACAAGCCATGGGCATCGAAACCGTGCTGGCAGTGTCCGAAGCCGACCGCGACAGCCTGCCCGCACGGACCGCCACGCGCGCGATCTGCATCGGCCCGCCAAAATCCACGGCCAGCTACCTCAACCGCGACCTGATCATCACGGCGGCGCTGGGCACCGGCTGCGACGCGCTGCATCCGGGCTACGGCTTCCTGTCCGAATCATCGGAAATGGCACAGGCTTGCCTGGACGCCGGCATCACATTCATCGGCCCGCGCCCTGAACATATCCGCGGCATGGGCAACAAGCTCGAAGCGCGCGCGCAGGCGCGTGAGTTCGGCGTACCGGTCTTGCCCGGCTCGGAGAAAGTCCACAATGCCGAGGAAGCGCAAGCTGTTGCGCGCCGCATCGGCTTGCCGATCATGATGAAGGCAGCCGCCGGCGGCGGCGGTCGCGGCATGAAGATCGTCAACGACTTCAAGGATGTCGAACAAAACTTCCTGGCGGCGTCCGCCGAAGCCGGCGCCGCCTTCGGCGACGACACGCTCTACCTGGAGCGCTACATACCCAATGCCCGGCACATTGAAGTGCAGGTACTGGGCGACCGTTACGGCAACGTGATCCACGTCGGCGAGCGCGACTGTTCGCTGCAACGGCGTCACCAGAAGCTGGTGGAAGAAGCGCCCGCACCGGATATCAGCGAAGACTTGCGCGAGGAAATCCGCCAGGCCGGCGTCAAGCTGGCACGTCGCATCGGTTATGAAAACGCCGGCACCGTCGAATTCATCCTCGACTGCGACTCGCAGACCTTCTACTTCCTGGAAATGAACACCCGCATCCAGGTCGAGCATCCGGTTTCCGAAATGATTTCCG
>NZ_JAUSNH010000057.1 GCF_030645335.1 Lacisediminimonas sp.
CTGCGTCCCGCAAGCCAAGGTTCAGCCCCTGTCCCGCCACCGGATGCAGCGTCTGTGCCGCATTTCCGATCGCCACCGTGCGCCGCGTCTGCACCGGATGCGCATTCAATCCCAATTCAAAAGCATATCGCCCAGCCACGCCGGTGAAGCGCCCGACCCGCTCACCAAAAGCAGCTTGCAAGGCCGCCAGGAACGCCACATCATCCTGCGCCATCAGGCCCTGCGCGCGCTCGGGCCGCATGCACCAGACCAGCGCGTAACCATCGTCTTGCGGCAGCAACGCCAGCGGCCCTTCATCGGTGAAGCGCTCATACGCGCGTATTGGCTGCCGAGCGCTGACGCGCACGTGGCTGATGATCGCTGTCTGCCCGTAATCGCGCGTCACCGGCCGCACTGCCTGCGCATCAAACAAGCCGCCCTCTGCCTGCACCAACAAACCCGCCACCAGCGTCAGGCCATTGTCGAACGACAGCTGCACGCCATCGTCATGCTCGTGCGTGTGGCGCACCGTCAGCGGCCGCTGCACCAGCACGCCGGCATCAGCCACCACGGCGGCCAGCCGCGCCACCAGTGCGCCATAGCGGCAGACATAGCCCAGTTCCGGCACCCCGCATTCACTGCTGGTGAGCAGGGCGCGACCGAAATGCCCGCGCCGCGATATGTGTATCTCGCGGATCGGGTCGCAGGCGATGGGCCATGCGCCAATCCGCTCCAGCAATTGTCGGCTGCCATACGACAGCGCAATCGTGCGCGGATCGGCAACCGATGCCGCCAGCGGCTTGCCATCGACCAGGACCAGCTCCGCCGCCGGCACGCCCTGGCGCACCAGCAGCGCAGCCAGCGCCAGGCCAACCGGCCCGGCGCCGCAGATCGCCATGCTGAAATCAGTGGCCATGCGTTTATTGCCGCATCAGGGCTTCAATGTCGGCCACTGTCTTGGGCGCATTGCGGGTCAGGATGTCGCAGCCGCTATCGGTCACTACCGCGTCATCTTCAATGCGGATGCCGATATGCCAGTACTGTTCCGGCACGTTGGGAGCCGGGCGCACATAGATGCCCGGTTCGATCGTCAGCACCATGCCCGGCTGCAGCTTGCGCCAGGGCTTTTCGGTATCGAGCGCTTCGCGTTCGCGGTAGTCGCCAACGTCATGCACATCCATGCCCAGCCAGTGGCCGGTGCGATGCATGTAGAACTGCCGGTAGTCGCCTTTGGCAATCACGTCCTCGACCGAACCGACCATGCTGCGGTCCAGCAGGCCGGTGTCCAGCATGCCTTGCGCCAGCACTTTCACGGCGGCGTCATGGCCTTCCATGAAATGGCGGCCGGGGGCGGTATGCTCAATCGCCGCCTGCTGCGCAGCCAGCACGATTTCATACAGGTCGCGCTGGGGGCCGCTGAAGCGGCCATTGGCCGGGAATGTGCGGGTGATGTCGGAGGCGTAGCTGTGAAGTTCGCAGCCGGCGTCGATCAGCACCATGTCGCCGTCTTTCAGTACCGCATCGCCGGCGCGGTAGTGCAGCACGCAGGAATTGGCGCCGGTGGCGACGATCGATCCATAGGCCGGATATTGCGAGCCGTTGCGGCGGAATTCATGCAGCAGTTCAGCTTCGAGTTCGTATTCGTGGCAACCTGGCCGGGCCATCTTCATGGCGCGCACATGGGCGGCGGATGCGATATCGGCGGCGCGCTGCATGATCGCGATTTCGCCGGCGTCTTTTACCAGGCGCATCTCGTTGAGCATGCCGTGCAGGTCGATCGCCGTGGAGGGCGCGGCAACGCCCGAGCGCGCCTGCGAGCGCACGCTGTTCAGCCAGCGTCGCACATGCTCGTCCAGTTGCGGATCGGCGCCCAGCGCATAGAACACTGCCGGCGCATCGGCCAGCAATTGCGTCATTTCAGCGTCCAGTTGTTCGATCGGAAAAGCGGCATCGAAACCGAAGGATTCGCGCGCGGCAACCGGTCCGTAGCGATAGCCGTCCCAGATCTCGCGCTCCTCGTTCTTTTCGCGGCAGAACAGGATGGTCTGGTCGGTCTTGCCGGCCACCAGCACCAGCACGGCTTCCGGCTCGGTGAAGCCGGTCAGGTAGTAAAACGAGCTGTCATGCCGGTACGGGAAGTCGGCGTCGGCATTGCGCATGACTTCGCGCGCGGTCGGCAGGATGGCGACGCCACCGCCCTTCTTGTGCATCTGGCGCAGCACCTGCGCGCGGCGCTCGGGATATGAGCTCATGTCAGTTCCTGGAAGTGTAAGGTGCGTTGAGCCGGTCCAGCCGTTCGGCAGTGCCGACATCGGTCCAGTCGCCGGGATACAGTTCGCCGCCGACCTGGCCGCGGGCCGCATATTCGCGCAACAGCGGCGCCAGCTTGGCGGTGTCGCCGGCGCGCACGCTGTCGAACATCGACGGACGGTAGACCCCAATGCCGGAAAAGGTGTAACGACGCTCGCCTTCATTGGCAATCGTGAAGCTGTCCAGCGCAAAGTCCCCGTTTGGATTGTGCGGCGGATTCTTGACCAGGTACAACCAGGCCACGTCGCGCTTGTCGGGCGCATACGGCCGGCCCCACATGTCATTGTCTTTCAAGGCCTCGGCCACCTGCGAAAAATCGAAGTGCGGACAAAACACGTCGGCTGCAACAGCGACAAACGGTTCTTCGCCCAGCAGCGCGCGCGCCTGCGCCACCCCGCCTGCGGTTTCCAGCGCCGTGCCTTCCGGCGAGTAGGCGATATGCGCGCCAAACGCTGCGCCGTCGCCCAGCGCCTGCTCGATCATGTTGCCCAGGTGCGCGTGGTTGATCACGATGTCGGTGATGCCGCCGCGCACCAGGTTCAGGATGTGCCAGACGATCAGCGGCCGGCCGCGCACTTTCAGCAGCGGCTTGGGGCAGGAGTCGGTCAGCGGGCGCATGCGCTCGCCGCGGCCGGCAGCGAAAATCAGGGCTTTCATGGGCCTGGCCTAAAAGGTGTAGCCGACCTGCGGCGCCTTGTCTTCCAGCGCATCGAGCAGCCGGATCAGCGGCGCCAGCTCGCGGTAGCGGCCGGCTGCGCGGCGCGTGTATTCCATCACCAGCGGCATGTCCTTGAGGTAGGCCGGCTTGCCGTCGCGGTGATGCAGGCGGGCAAAAATGCCGAGCACCTTCAGGTGCCGCTGCAAGCCCATGTATTCGAAGTCGCGGTAGAAGGCGTCAACGTCGTGGCTGACCGGCAGGCCGGCGCGGCGCGCGCGCTCCCAGTAGCGGATGGCCCAGTCGAGCACCATTTCTTCGTCCCACTGGATGTAGGCGTCGCGCAGCAGCGACACCAGGTCGTAGGTGATTGGCCCGTAGACAGCATCCTGGAAGTCGAGGATGCCGGGATTGCCCTTGTCAAGCACCATCAGGTTGCGCGAATGGAAATCGCGGTGCACGAACACTTGCGGCTGGGCCAGGTTGTTGGCCAGCAGCGCCTCGAAAACCCGGTTCAGGTCAGCCGTCTGCTGGTCGCTCATGGCCAGGCCCACATGCTTTCCGATGTACCAGTCCGGGAATAGCATCAGTTCGCGCAGCAGCAGCGCGCGGTCGTATTCCGGCAGTACGCCCGGCTGGCTTTGCACCTGCATCAGCACCAGGGCGTCGATTGCATCCATGTAGAGCTTGTGGGCGGTATCCGCGCCAAGCTGGTGCAGGTAGGTGGTCGAGCCGAGGTCCGACAACAGCAGGAAACCCTGCTCGGCGTCAGTGGCGATGACAGACGGCACCGATACGCCGGTGTTGCCGAACAGTTCGGCCACACGGATGAACGGTTTGACGTCTTCTTGCGGCGGTGGTGCATCCATCGCGATGTAGCTGGCGCCATCGTCGGCGTCGACCCGGAAATAACGGCGAAAACTGGCGTCGGCGGAGGCCGGGCGCAGGCTGTCGGTGGCGAGCGCCGGCGATGGCAGGCTGGCCAGCCATTGCACCAGCGCCACCTGGCGGTGGTCGGAAACAGGTTTGGAGGGCATGGGGAAGAAAGGAGATGCGTTTGGGCGGCTATGAGTTCCCCTATAATACGGGATTCACTCCGAAAAATCGTCCCTAGATGGCAAGCTTCCCGAGCGCTTCATGACCCTGCGCAGACGATTTTCCCAAGCCCGCCGGCTAGTCCCGGCAGTGGCGATGGCACTGTCGGCGCTTGCGTTGGCGGACCGGGCCATGGCGCAGGCATCGCCACAACCGGCCCGTCCGGACGAGAGCGACGCCCCCACCACGGTCGATGCCGAGCGCCTGTCCGGCCGTCCGGATCGTGAAATCAGCCTGCAACGGGATGTCGAGATCCGGCGCGGCAGCATGACCCTGAATGCGGACCGTGCCGATTACGACATCATCGACGACCGGGTGCGCGCCACCGGCAATGTGCGCCTGCGCAATTTCGGCGACCGCTACAGCGGCGAAGAACTCAATCTCAAGCTCGACACTGGCGAGGGCTATGTCGTTCATCCGGCCTACCGCCTGCAAAACAATAATGCACAGGGCACGGCCGAACGCATAGAGTTCGAATCGCGCGACCGCGCGGTGATCGAGCAGGGCAACTACAGCACTTGCGAAGGGCCTGATCCGGACTGGCAACTGCGCGCCGGACGCCTGACGCTGGACCGCGAACGGGACATCGGTACGGCGCGCAACGCGGTCGTGATCTTCAAGGGTGTGCCGCTGCTGGCCTCGCCCTACCTGTCGTTCCCGATGACCGCCGAACGCAAGTCCGGCATGCTGCCGCCGAGCATCGGCACCAGCAGCCGCGGCGGCCTGCAGGTCCAGGCGCCGTACTACTGGAACATTGCGCCCAATCGCGACCTGACGCTCTACCCGCGCATCATTGCCCAACGCGGCGTGCAGCTCGGCGCGCAGGCGCGCTACCTGGGCCAGACCTACCAGGGGCAGACCCGCATCGAAGGCATGTTGAACGACCGGCTGGCCGATCGCAACCGCTATGCGTTTTCGTCGACCCATACGCAGCAATTCAGTCCCTTGCTGACCTTCAACGCCAACCTCAATGGCGCGTCCGACGACAACTACCCCAACGATTTCTCCAACAGCATCACGACCGCTACCCAGCGCTTGCTGCTGCGTGACCTGAACCTAGTCTATGGCGGCCCGGTGTGGACCGCCTCTGCGCGCACCAGCAGCTACCAGATTTTGCAGGACCCGGCCTCGCCGATCGTGCGCCCCTATGACCGGCTGCCGCAGATCAACCTGTCGGGCATCAAGCGCGATGTCCAGGGATTCGACCTGTCGGTGGATTCCGAATTCACCACTTTCTGGCATCCGGACCTGGTGCGCGGCTCGCGCATGGTGGTCAATCCGCGTGTGACCTATCCGCTGATTTTCCCGGGATTTTTCATCACGCCGAGTGCATCGCTGCATGCCACCAGCTATAACATCGCAAACCAGACGGCCGGCACGCCATCGACCTTCAATCGCGTGTTGCCGACCATGTCGCTCGACAGCGGCGTGGTGTTCGAGCGCGATACCAGCCTGTTTGGCCAGCGCCTGACGCAAACGCTGGAACCGCGCCTGTTTTATGTCTATACGCCATACCGCGACCAAAGCCAGCTTCCGAACTTCGACACCGCGCCGGCGGACTTCAACTACACCCAGGTGTTCCGCGAAAACCGCTTTTCCGGCAATGACCGCATCAGCGACGCCAACCAACTGACCGCGGCGCTGTCGAGCCGCTTCATCGAGGCCAGCGGGGTCGAGCGCATGAACGTGGCGCTGGCGCAGCGCTTTTATTTCAACCAGCAGCGCGTGATCGGCGGCTCGCCGAGCGAAACCAAGTCGGACATACTGCTGCTGGGCTACGGGCAGGTTTCGCAGACCGTGGCGGTCGACAGTACTTTCCAGTACAGCCAGAGCTTACGTTCCCTGCAGCGTTCCAGCTTTGGCGTGCGCTGGCGTCCCGGCACCAACCGGGTGCTCAACGTGCAGTACCGGCGCGACCTGAGCACGCCCTTGCGCCTGTTCGACGTTTCGGCACAATGGCCATTGACGAACCGGCTGTATGGCGTGGGCCGGCTGAATTATTCGCTGGAAGAAAAACGCCTGGCCGAGAGCGTGGTCGGCGTCGAATACAAGGCGGATTGCTGGATTTTCCGGGTGGTGGCGCAGCGCATACCGACGGCAACCGGCGTTTCCACCTCGACCATTTTCCTGCAACTTGAACTCAATGGCCTGTCGAAGATCGGTTCAAATCCCTTGCAGATCCTGCGTACCAACGTTCCCGGTTACCAGTCGCTGACCACCTCGCCCTAGGCATAACGAGAAACGAACATGAAACAACAGTCTTTTGCCGCATCAGAAAGCAGTCAGACCGGCATCCGCCCAAGCCGGCGCGCCGGTGCATGGCTGCTGGCCGCCAGCATGATGTTGCCAGTCGCCACGACGCAGGCGCAGCTACGCGCGCCGGGGGCAGGCACGGCGCCATCATTGGGACAAGCGCAGCCACAACCACAACCACAACCGAAAGCGCCAGCGCAGGCACAGCCGCCGGCATCCCGCACGCCCGACGCGTCCGGTCGCCAGAAAGTGCGTGCGGTCGACTCCATTGCCGCTGTCGTCAACAACGAAGTGATCACCAACCGCGAACTCGACGAGCGCGTCAAGATGGTCGAGGCGCGCATGCGCAGCCAGAACGTCGCCATGCCGCCCGGCCCGGAATTCCGCAAGCAATTGCTGGAACGCCTGATCCTCGACCGGGCCCAATTGCAGCTGGCCAAGGAATCCGGCCTGCGGGTGGATGACCAGATGCTGGACCGGGCAGTGGCCGGCATCGCCGAGCAAAACAAGATGACCATGCAGGAATTCCGCAACCAGCTTGAGCGCGACGGCATGGCGTTCGCCCGGTTCCGCGAGGAAATCCGCGAAGAGATCACGCTGCAGCGCCTGCGCGAAAGGGAAGTCGACAGCAAGATCCAGATCGCGGAATCCGAGGTCGACAACGCGATGGCCAGCAACCAGAACGCCAACTTGCAGATGGAAATCAATATTGCGCAGGTGCTGATCCGGATTCCGGAAAACGCATCGCCCGAACAGATCGACCAGCGCCGCAAGCGTGCCGAGGAAGCGGTCCAGCAATTGCGCAATGGCGTTGATTTCGCCAAGGTGGCAGCCACCTATTCGGACGCGGCCGATGGGCTGCGTGGCGGCGAGATCGGCTGGCGCACGCCGGATCGCTTGCCGGAATTGTTCGTCGATGCCGTCGCCAAGAGCAATCCCGGCGACATCGCCGCGATCAAGAGCGCCAACGGCTTTCACATCCTGAAGCTGATCGGCACGCGCAAGGCTGAAGGGGAAAAGATCGCCGGCGCGCCGTCGGTGCAGCAGACGCGGGTGCGGCATATCCTGATCAAGGTCAACCAGGTGGTAACGGCCAGCGACGCCCGCCGCAAGCTGGGCGAAGTGCGCGAGCGGCTGGTCAACAAGGCGGCCACCTTCGAAGAGATGGCGCGGCTGTTTTCCAATGACGTCACCGCATCGCGCGGCGGCGACCTTGGCTGGATCTATCCGGGCGACACGGTACCCGAGTTCGAGCGGGCGATGAATGCCTTGCAGCCAGGCGAAATCAGCGAGCCGATCGAGTCGCCTTTTGGTTTCCACCTGATCCAGGTGCAGGAACGCAAGCGTGACGACGTGTCCAGGGAACGGCAGCGGCAAGCTGCCCGCCAGGTGCTGCGCGAGCGCAAGTCGGCAGAGGCGACCGAGGAATGGCTGCGCCAGTTGCGCGACCGCACCTATGTGGAATATCGGGACGACGCCGATCGCCGGCCGTGATGAAACGTCCGCGCATTGCCATCACCTGCGGCGAACCGGCGGGAATCGGGCCGGAAATTTCAGTGCGGGCGGCGTGGCAGTTGCGTGATAGCGTGGAGTGCGTGCTGATCGGCGACTCGGCCTTGCTCAGCATGATCGCCGGCGCCATCGATCCCGCCATTGCCCTGGCGGCATTGTCCTGGCAGGCGATCGTCAATGACGGCATGCCGGACTTCGGCGCCGGTCGTGTCGCCGTCATCGACTGCCCGTTGAACAGCAACGTCACGCCCGGCAAGCTTGACGCCGGCAACGGACTGCCGGTCCTGCGCACGCTCGACATGGCAATTGACGGCGCCATGCGCGGCCTGTTCGATGCGATCGTCACCGCGCCGCTGCAAAAAAGCACGATCAACGACGCCGGCATTGCGTTCACCGGGCACACCGAATACCTGGCCGAAAAAACCGGCACCCCGCGCGTGGTGATGATGCTGGCCGACGGCGCCGGTGCGCATCCGCTGCGGGTGGCGCTGGCGACCACCCACTTGCCGCTGAAAGATGTCGCGGCGGCGATCACGATCGACGGCCTGCTGCAAACCATCGGCATCATCCATCGCGACCTGCAGTCGAAATTCGGCCTGTCGCAGCCACGCATCCTGGTCACCGGATTGAACCCGCATGCGGGCGAAGGCGGTTACCTGGGGCGGGAAGAAATCGACGTCATTGCGCCGGCGCTGGCGCAGGCCCGCGCAGCGGGCATCGCGGTGGAAGGGCCGTATCCGGCCGACACGCTGTTCCAGGCCAAGTACCTGGATCGTGCCGATTGCGTGCTGGCCATGTACCACGACCAGGGACTGCCGGTGCTCAAGCATGCCAGCTTCGGGCGCGGCGTCAATATCACGCTGGGCCTGCCCCTGATCCGCACTTCGGTCGACCACGGTACGGCGCTCGATGTGGCTGCCAGCGGTGTCGGCCATGCCGATATCGGCAGCATGATCGAGGCCATCAAGGTAGCGGCCAGCATGGCCACTGCCCGGAGGCCGGCATGAAACATATTCCGCGCAAACGCTTCGGCCAGAATTTCCTGACCGACCAGACGGTGTTGCATGACATCATCCGCGCCATTGAACCGCATGCGGATGACCTGATGGTCGAGATCGGCCCCGGACTGGGCGCCATGACCCGGCTGTTGCTCAAATCGGTGGATCGCCTGCACGTGGTCGAACTCGACCGCGACCTGGTGGAGCGCTTGTCGCGCCAGTTCGACCCGGCCAAACTGATCGTGCATTCGGGCGATGCGCTGGCGTTTGATTTCGGTTCCTTGTTGCCTGCCGCTGCCGGGCCGCTAGCCGAAGCCACACCCGCATCCGCAGAAGAGCCACCTGCGCCGCGCAAGCTGCGCGTCGTTGGCAACCTGCCCTACAACATTTCCTCGCCCTTGCTGTTCCATCTTGCCGACTACACCGACATCGTCCTCGACCAGCATTTCATGCTGCAAAAGGAAGTGGTCGAACGGATGGTGGCGCAGCCGGGCAGCAAGGTATTCGGCCGCTTGTCCGTGATGTTGCAGTGGCGCTACCGGATGGAGCTGATGATGGTGGTGCCGCCGACCGCATTCGATCCACCGCCGAAAGTCGAATCAGCCATCGTGCGGATGATCCCGCTGCCGGAACGGCTGGCCTGCGACCAGGCCTTGCTGGAGCAAGTGGTCACGCAGGCGTTTTCACAGCGCCGCAAGGTGCTGCGCAACTGCCTGTCGGCCTTGTTTACCGAAGCGCAGATCCGGGACGCCGGTGTTGATCCGCAGGCGCGGCCGGAAACGGTGTCGGTAGAGGGCTTCGTGACGCTGGCGCGCATGCTGGGCGCGCGCAAGGACAGCGCGGCTGCTGCGGACTCCTGAACGCCTGAACCGTCGGATGGTTCAGGCGGCTCTGCATTGAATCAAGGATTCATCGATTCATCAATTCAATGCTTCATCAATTCAATGATCCGGCGCCTGCTTCAGGTGCCGCGCTGGATCAGCTCGATCTTGTAGCCGTCCGGATCCTGGATGAACGCAATCACGGTCGTGCCGCCTTGCACCGGACCCGCATCCCGGGTCACGTTCGCGCCAAGGGCCTTTGCGTTGGCGCAAGTCTGGTACGCATCCGCCACGCCGACTGCGATGTGGCCGTAGGCCGTTCCCATTTCGTATTTGTCCACGCCATAGTTGTAGGTCAGCTCGATCTCGGCCTGGTCCGGATTGGACTCATAACCGACGAAAGCCAGCGTGTACTTCTGTTCCGGGCGGTCGGTGGTGCGCAACAGTTTCATGCCCAGCACCTTGGTGTAAAAGTCGATCGATCGCTGCATGTCGCCAACGCGCAGCATGGTGTGTAGCAGTCGCATGGTTGTCCTTGTTTGAATTGCGGGTTCGTGTGGGGATTCGATTTCGGATTCGGCTGTGAGTTCGGGCCCGGCAAGGTCGCGCCCGGGCTGCCGGTTCAGAAAATCGGCAGCGTTTCCGGGCCTTGTTCGCGCAGTGCCTTGCGTGCCGCCTCGAATTCGGGGAATACCGACTGCACCGTGGCCCAGAAGCGCGGGCTGTGGTTCATTTCGCGCAGGTGGGCAAGCTCATGGGCAATCACGTAGTCGATCTGTGGCAGCCCGAAATGCATCAGCCGCCAGTTCAGCCTGATGCGGCCATCGGCAGTGCAGGAGCCCCACTGCGTCAGCGCCGATGACAGCGCGAAGGAGCGGTATTCGACGCCGAGCTTTTCGGCATACAAAGGCAGGCGTTCGGCAAACACGCGCCGGGCTTCACGTTGCAGCCAGCCCAGCACCTGGTCTTTCAGTTGCTGTTCGCCGGCATCGCCCGGCAGGCACACCAGCAGTTCCCGGCGCTCGGCATCGAAATGCGTCACTTGCTGCTCCCGGGTGGCAATGCGCAGCACCACTTCGCCGCCCAGGTAGGGCAGGCACGCGCCATCGCGCCATGCCATCGGCGGGCGCAGGCGGGCGCTGCGTTCACGGCGCTCCGCCAGCTTGGCGAACACCCAGCGTTCTTTCTCGCGTATTGCGCCTTCAATCTCGGCCAGCGTCACCCAGCGCGGCGCGGCAACGTGCAGGCCGTCGTCATCGATCACAAAGCCGATCGAGCGCCGCTTGGAGCGCCGCAATGTGTAATCGAGCGCATGCTCGTGCAACTGGATGCGGCGGCGGCCGGGCGCCGGTGCGGCCGGCTTGCCGATTGCCGGGGCAGGCGCTGATGGCGAAGCAGGTGGCGAGACAGTGGGCGGCGATTGCAGCGGCGTGAAAAAATCGAGTTGCAAAGCCAGTTGCAATGGTTGCGGCAGCAGGTGGCGGAGCAGTTTTTTCAAGAGGCGGGCGGGCGCTTGAGCGGATCTGGGTTGGCGTAGACAGCGGGCGAAATGACGCGCATTTCCGATTCTATCCAATTTTCAACTTGCTGCAGCAATTGCAGCGCGCTCTTGCCCTCCGGGTAGATCGGTTTGCCGATCGATACCGTGATCAGGCCCGGCTTCTTGATGAAGGTATTCTTTGGCCAGCATTCGCCGGAATTCATCGCCACCGGTATCACCGGCACATTGGTTTCGATGGCCAGGCGCGGACCGCCGACCTTGTATTTTTCCTGGGAGCCGACCAGGCTGCGGGTGCCTTCGGGGAACATGATGATCCACTGTCCGTCGGCCAGCCGCTTGCGCCCGATCTCGACCACCTGCTTCATCGCATCGCGCCCCTTGCTGCGGTCAATCGGGATCATCCGCAGCAGCGCAATGCCCCAGCCGAAGAAGGGGATATACGTCAGCGCTTTCTTGAATACATAGACCAGCGGGCGCGGCATCAGCACGATGTAAAAAATCGTCTCCCACGCCGACTGGTGCTTGGACAGCACCACGGCCGGCGCGTCCGGCAAGTTCTCCATGCCCTTGACCTGGTAGCGGATGCCGCAGATGGTCCTGGCGGCCCAGATCACCAGCACATTCCAGCGCGAGGTCCAGTAATAGCGGCGGTGGTAGGGCAGCGGCGCGAACAGGAAACACATCGGCGCCCACACCAGCGTGGCCACCAGCATCACCAGGCTAAACAGCAGCGAGCGCAGGAACAGGTTGACGGTGGAGCGCTGGCCCGGTTGCTGCTGTGCCCCTGCGGGCTGGCCTCGGGCGGCGCTGCTGCTTTTATCTGTTGTCATTGTTTCTTTTTGCTGTCTTTCGATGCGATGGCGTCGCCCTGGGCGGCGGCCGGTGCGAGCAGCAAGTGGTCGACCACTGCCGCCAGGTTATCAAACGTGAGCGTGCCCGGCGGCAGCCCGCCTTTTTCAATGGTCTTTTCGCCCTTGCCGGTGCGCACCAGGTAAGGCGTGCACCCGACCACGAAGCCGGCCTGCAAGTCGCGCAGCGAGTCGCCCACCGTCGGCACGCCTTTCAGGCTGACATTGAGCCGGTGCGCGATGGTATGCAGCATGCCGGCCTTGGGCTTGCGGCAATCGCAGTCGTCCATGGCCGCATGCGGGCAGAAGAAGATGGCGTCGATTTCGCCGCCTGCCTTTTGCGCACTCTGGTGCATCTTCTGGTGGATGGCGTTGAGCGTCATCATGTCGAATTTTCCGCGCGCCACGCCAGACTGGTTGGTCGACACGACAACGCGGTAGCCCGCTTGCTTCAGACGGGCAATGGCTTCCAGCGAGCCGGGAATCGGCACCCATTCGCGCGGCGACTTGATGTAGTCATCGGAATCGAAATTGATCACGCCGTCGCGGTCGAGGATGATGAGCTTCATCATCGGTTCAGGCGGCCAGCTTCGAAATATCGGCCACGCGGTTCATCACCGTGTGCAACGCCGCCAGCAGCGCCAGCCGGTTGTTGCGCAGCGCCTCGTCGTCGGCCATCACCATCACCTCGTTGAAGAAGGCATCGACATCGGCGCGCAACTGCGCCAGCGCTTTTAGCGTGCCGGCAAAGTCGCCCTGGGCCCAGGCTTGCTCCACCTGCGGCTGCAGGCGCAACAGTGCCGCATGCAAGCCTTTCTCCGCGCTCTCCTGCAGCAGACCGGCCTGCACCGTGCTGGTGGCGGCGCTGGTCTTTTTCAGGATATTGGTGATGCGCTTGTTGGCCGCCGCCAGCGCCTCGGCTTCCGGCAGCGCGGCGAATGCCTGCACCGCTTGCAGGCGCTCGATGATGTTGTCGAGCCGGTCCGGATGCTGCGCCACCACCGCCTCGACCTGGTTTTGCGGATAGCCGCGCTCGCGCAACAGGCCGCGCAAGCGATCCATCATGAAGGCCGTGATGTCGGCTTCCGGGTCCTTGAAGCTGGCATTGCCGGCAAACAGCGAGGTCGTGCTGGACAGCAGGATAGAGATCGATAGCGGCAGGCGCTTTTCGATCAGCATGCGCAATACGCCCAGCGCATGCCGGCGCAGTGCAAACGGGTCCTTGTCGCCGGTTGGCGCCAAGCCAATGCCCCAGATGCCGACCAGTGTTTCCAGCTTGTCGGCCAGCGCCACGACGGTGCCGGTCTGGGTGCCGGGCAAGGCATCGCCGGCAAAACGCGGCTGGTAATGTTCGGAAATTGCGCGGGCGACCTCTTCCGGTTCGCCATCGTGGCGGGCATAGTAAGTGCCCATGATGCCCTGCAGCTCGGGGAACTCGCCGACCATGTCGGTCACCAGGTCGGTTT
>NZ_JAUSNH010000059.1 GCF_030645335.1 Lacisediminimonas sp.
GCCATCCTGCGCGGCAAGCCGCTGGATATTCGTTCGCGTGCGAAGAACAACGTCGCCCGCCTTGAACTGAGCTGAAGTCGCGGCGCTGATCATGTTTTCGTATTCATTCCGGGATGGACAGCGTGGGCCAGTTGTCGATCCACGCAATATCTACGCAACAGCAGCGCGCACCACCGAATCCGGAGAAAACCATGTCGACCTCGTCCGTCGCGGCCTCGTCTGACCGCGATTCCGCCAGTTCCGCGCAATCCCGTACCGTGACATCGAACCAGCAACAGTCTTCGTCCGGGCCTGCTGCGACCGGCCCTTCCGGGCGCCGCATCACGCGCCGTGTGCTGATTCGCTACGGCAGCCGCGAAGTCGCGGTCGGCGGCGGCGCGCCGGTGATGGTGCAGTCAATGACCAATACCGACACGGCAGACGCGATCGGCACGGCGATCCAGGTCAAGGAGCTGGCGCGCGCCGGTTCAGAAGTGGTGCGCATCACCGTCAACACCCCGGAAGCGGCGGCTGCCGTGCCATCGATCCGCGAGCAGCTCGACCGCATGGGCGTGGATGTACCGCTGGTCGGGGATTTTCATTACAACGGTCACACCCTGCTGAACGACTTTCCGGAATGCGCGCAGGCGCTATCCAAGTACCGCATCAATCCCGGCAACGTTGGCAAGGGCGCCAAACGCGACACCCAGTTTGCACAAATGATCGAAGCGGCCTGCCGCTACGACAAGCCGGTGCGGATTGGCGTGAACTGGGGCAGCCTGGACCAGGAACTGCTGGCGCGCATCATGGATGAAAATTCCGTGCGCGCTGCGCCATGGACTGCACAAGCGGTCATGCATGAAGCGCTGGTCACTTCCGCCATCGAAAACGCCGCGCGCGCGATCGAACTCGGCCTGCCGGCCGAGCGCATCATCCTGTCGTGCAAGGTGTCGGGCGTGCAGGACCTGATTGCGGTGTATCGCAAGCTGGCCAGCCGTTGCGACCACGCCTTGCACCTTGGCCTGACCGAGGCAGGCATGGGCAGCAAGGGGATCGTTGCTTCGACCGCGGCCATGGGCGTGCTGCTGCAGGAAGGCATCGGCGACACGATTCGTGTTTCGCTCACGCCAGAACCTGGCGGCGACCGCACGCGCGAGGTCATCGTTGCCCAGGAAATCCTGCAGACGATGGGATTGCGCTCATTTTCGCCAATGGTGATCGCCTGCCCGGGATGCGGGCGCACAACCTCGACCGTCTTCCAGTCGCTGGCCGAGCGCATCCAGACTTATCTGCGCGAGCAGATGCCGGTCTGGAAAGCGCGCTATCCCGGCGTCGAGGAAATGAATGTCGCCGTGATGGGCTGTATCGTCAATGGCCCCGGTGAATCCAAGCACGCCAATATCGGCATCAGCCTGCCGGGCACGGGCGAATCGCCGGCAGCGCCGGTATTCGTGGACGGACAAAAATCCGTGACCCTGCGCGGCGACAATATCGCCGAAGAATTCCAGGCGCTGGTGCTGAACTACGTGCAAGCCCGTTACGGCAAGCAGCCGCCACTTTGAACCATTGCCAGGGCGCAGCGCGCCCGCTTTATTGAATAATCGACGATCGACATGTCAGACAACAAGAAGCCGGAAAAAATAGTCGGTATCCGCGGGATGAACGACATCCTGCCAGCGGATGCGCCGCTGTGGGAGCTGTTTGAAAACACCGTGCAGTCCGTCCTGAAAAGTTACGGATTCCAGCAAATCCGCACGCCGATCGTGGAACCCACCGCACTGTTTTCGCGCGGACTGGGCGAAGTCACCGATATCGTCGAGAAGGAAATGTATTCGTTCGTCGATTCGATGAACGGCGACATGCTGACCTTGCGGCCGGAGAGCACGGCCGGCGTCGTGCGCTCGGTGCTGGAGCACAACCTGACTTATGACGGCCCCAAACGGCTGTGGTACGCAGGACCGATGTTCCGTCATGAGCGGCCGCAGCGTGGCCGTTACCGGCAATTCCATCAGGTCGGCGCCGAAGCGGTCGGTTTCAGCGGCCCGGATATCGATGCGGAATTGATCCTGTTATGCCAGCGGCTGTGGGACGACCTGGGACTGACCGGAATCCGGCTCGAACTGAATTCCATCGGCAATGCCGACGAGCGCAACCGCCATCGCGCCGACCTGGTGGCCTGGTTCGAGCAGCATCGGGAGTTGCTGGATGCGGATGCGACGCGTCGCCTGCATACCAATCCCTTGCGCATCCTCGACACCAAAAACCCGTTGATGCAGGAAATGGTCAATGCCGCGCCGCGCCTGGTCGATTACCTCGACGCGGAATCGCTGGCGCATTTCGAGGGCGTGCAGCGTATCCTGCGGCATAACAATATCGTTTTCACGATCAATCCGCGGCTGGTGCGCGGCATGGATTACTACAACCGCACCGTGTTTGAATGGGTGACCGACCAGCTCGGCTCGCAGGGGACAGTGTGCGGTGGCGGACGCTACGACCCGCTGGTTGAAATGTTTGGCGGCAAGCCAACCCCGGCATGCGGTTTTGCCATTGGCGTGGAACGCGTGCTGGAACTGATGAAAGTCGAAGGCGAGCAGCCGGTAGCCAGCCAGTGCGATGTCTACGTGGTGCACCAGGGCGATACGGCACAGCTGCAATCGTCGGTGGTGGCAGAGCGTTTGCGCGATGCCGGCCTGGATGTTGTGCTACATTGCGCATCGGCTGGCGCCGGCGCAAGCTTCAAGGCGCAAATGAAGCGGGCAGACGCCAGCGGCGCCGCTTATGCGGTCATTCTCGGTGACGATGAAGTCAATGCCGGCACCGTCACCGTAAAGAGCCTGCGCGGCGCAGTTGGCGCAGGCCAGCAGGCATCAGTCCCTTTTTCCGCTGTTGCAGAGTATCTGGTCGATCAGATCGTCGGTGAGCACGAGCACGATCATGATCATGGCTCGCACGTACATTACAAACCCTGAGGTCCGGCATGGCATACGATCACGAAGAACAAGAACAGATGGCCATGCTCAAGGCATGGTGGAAACAATACGGCAACCTGGTGACCTGGGCATTGATCCTGGCGCTGGCCGCGTATGCCGGCTGGACCGGTTGGGGACTATGGGAGCGCAACCAGTCGACGCAGGCGGCGCTGCTGTACGACGGCCTGGAAAAATCCGTGCTTGCCAAGGACAATGCAAAAGTCCAGCGCGCTGCGGCTGATATCCAGGATCGGTATTCCCGCACCGCCTATGCCCAGATGAGCGCCCTGGTGGCTGCACGCAATGCCTACGACGCCGGCGACCTGGCGGCTGCCAAATCGCAACTGCAATGGACCATCGACAAGGGCCGCGATGAGGAATTCCGCACCATCGCCCGGGTCCGCCTGGCCGGCTTGCTGGCCGACGAAAAGAAATTCGACGAAGCGCTTAAAGTATTGAGCGTCGATGCCTCGGCACAATTTGCCAGCATGATCGCGGATCGCCGCGGCGATATCCTTGCGCTTGCGCAGAAGGTGGATGAAGCCCGCGCGGCTTACCGCAGCGCGCTGGAAAAATCGGATGCCAAGAATCCGGCCCGCCAGTTAATCCAGATCAAGCTGGACGCGTTGGGCAGCAAGGCTGGCTGAGTGCGCCAAAAAAATAAAAAGGGGAAACCATGCAGGGCAAGGACAACATGATGCAAACGATCAAGGCCACGCGCAAGGTCAACATCGCCGCCAGGGTGCCGGCAGGGCTGTTGCTGGCCGGCGTCGCCGTGCTGCTGAGCGCTTGTTCCACCTTGTCTTCGCTGAATCCGTTTTCAAAGACTGCGCCGCCGCGCGACCCGCCAGCACCGCTGACGCAGTTCGACACCGCCATGACGGTGCGCACGGCCTGGTCGGCCTCGATTGGCGCTGCGGCCGATTCCGCGCTCAAGCCCGCAGTAGCGGGTGGTTCGGTTTATGCCGCCGCGGCGGATGGCACGCTGGCCCGCTATGACGCCGCCAGCGGCCGCGCCTTCTGGCGCATTTCTACCGGCACCCGGCTCACTGCCGGGGTCGGCACCGATGGCCAGACGGTTGCAGTGGGCTCCCGCGACGGCACGCTGCTGGCCTATGACGACAGCGGCAAGTTGCGCTGGAAGGCCCAACTGACCAGTGAAATCCTGAGCGCGCCGGCAGTGGGCGACGGGCTGGTTGTCGTGCGCAGCCTGGATAACCGCATTTCCGCCTACGAAATCGCCACCGGCAATCGCCGCTGGACTTTGCAGCGCACCGCGCCACCATTGACGCTGCGCGCCGCACCGGGCATCGCGATCGCCGGCGGCACCGCCTTCGTCGCGCTGCCAGGCGGCCGCCTGCTGGCGCTGGCGCTGTCGAACGGCGGACCACGCTGGGAAGCCAGCATCGGCGAGCCACGCGGCGCCACCGAGCTTGAGCGCATTGCCGATGTGTCCGGTACGCCAGTGCTGGTCGGCAAGGAAGTCTGCGCCGTGGCCTACCAGGGCCGGGCAGTGTGCCTCGATGCCGCCAGCGGCAACCAGCAATGGAACCGGCCCTTGTCAAGCACTGTCGGACTCGGTGCGGACGAGCGCTTCGTCTTCGGCGTTGACGACAAAAGCGTGGTCAATGCCTACACCCACGATTCCGGCGGCAGCGTGTGGCGCAACAGCAAGTTGCAGAACCGCGATCTTTCCGCGCCGGTTTCCATCGGACGCTCCGTCGCTGTCGGCGACCGCGAAGGCTACGTCCACTTCCTGTCCCGCGAGGACGGCGCTTTCCTGGCCCGAACAGCGAGTGACGGCAGCGCCATCGTTGGCATGACTGTTGCGGGCGACAACCTGATTGTCCAATCCCGAAGTGGCCTGCTGATGGCGCTTTCCACCAAATAATAATAAGCAGAATTTAATAATAAGCAGAATTGATGAAGCCGGTAATTGCCCTAGTAGGCCGACCCAACGTCGGTAAGTCCACGCTGTTCAACCGGCTGACACGGTCGCGCGATGCGCTGGTCGCAGATATGCCCGGCTTGACGCGTGACCGTCACTATGGCGAAGGCCGGATGGGCGAGCGGCCATTCCTGGTCATCGACACCGGCGGATTCGAACCGGTCGCCAAGGATGGCATCCTGCACGAGATGGCCAAACAGACGCGCCAGGCAGTTGCCGAAGCCGACGTCGTGATATTCATCGTCGATGGTCGCCAGGGGCTGACGCCGCACGATAAGACGATCACCGACTTCCTGCGCAAATCCGGCCGCCAGGTGATGCTGGTCGTCAACAAGTCCGAAGGCATGCGTTACACCGCCGTCGCCGCCGACTTTTATGAGCTCGGCCTGGGCGACCCGTACGTCATTTCTGCCGCCCATGGCGATGGCGTGATGGAATTGATCGACCTCGCGCTTGACCAGGCCACTGCCAGCCAGGGTGAGCTGTCGGCGCAACCCGACGATGCGCAGGAGCGCGGCGTGCGGATTGCCGTTGTCGGCCGGCCCAACGTCGGCAAATCAACGCTGGTGAATGCCTTGCTCGGTGAAGAGCGGGTCATCGCATTCGATATGCCAGGCACCACGCGCGACTCGATTGAAATTCCGTTCGAGCGCGAGGGAAAGCATTATTCGCTGATCGACACCGCCGGCATACGACGGCGCGGCAAGGTGTTCGAAGCGATTGAAAAATTCTCGGTCGTCAAGACCCTGCAATCGATTTCCGAAGCAAACGTGGTGCTGTTGCTGCTCGATGCACAGCAGGATATTTCCGAGCAGGACGCCCATATTGCCGGCTTCATCCTCGAATCCGGTCGCGCGCTGGTGGTCGGGGTCAACAAGTGGGATGGATTGAGTACCGATCGCCGTGAGGAAATCAAGCGCGAGATCGAGCGCAAGCTGAGCTTCCTGTTCTTCGCAAAATTCCATTTCATTTCTGCACAGAAAGGAACCGGCATCGGACTGCTGTTGAAATCCGTCGATGCGGCCTACAAGGCAGCAATGACCAAGATTCCGACCCCAAAACTCACGCGCGCGCTGATCGAAGCAGTCGAGCATCAACAGCCGCGACGCAAAGGCTCTATCCGCCCGAAGATGCGATATGCGCACCAAGGTGGACAAAACCCGCCCATTATCATCATCCACGGCAATTCGCTCGATGCGATCGATGACAATTACAAGCGTTATCTCGAAAAGCATTTTCGTGAAACGTTTTCACTCGACGGCACACCGCTGCGCATTGAATTCCGCTCTGGCAAGAATCCGTTCAGCCGCGAGGCTTAGCTTGCGCTTTCCTTGGCGGGAACAAGAAAAATCGTTTACAGTCATTCGGCAACTCCGCATTGGCGGCACTTGAAATGTTGCGAGTCGCCGCCACCTCCTGAACACAACAACACAATGGAGTTTCCATGAGCAACAAAGGGCAACTGTTACAAGACCCGTTCCTGAACGCGCTGCGCAAGGAACATGTACCGGTCTCCATCTACCTCGTCAACGGCATCAAATTGCAGGGTCACATTGAATCCTTCGATCAATACGTCGTCTTGCTGCGCAATACCGTCACCCAGATGGTCTACAAGCATGCCATCTCGACCGTGGTGCCGGCACGTGCCGTCAACCTCAGTCTGGAACCGGACGCCGAGTAAATCTGTCCGCGCATAATTTGACAACCGGCAATACCACACGCGCCGTCCTGGTCGGCGTCGACTTTGGCAAGGGTGACTTCGCTGCCAGCCTGGACGAATTGTCATTGCTGTCAAGGTCGGCTGGCGCCGAACCGGTAACCACTGTTACCGGACGCCGCGCCAGTCCCGACGCCGCATTGTTCGTCGGTTCGGGCAAGGCCGATGAAATTGCAGAAGCGGTCGCCGACCTCGACCTTGACCTGGTCATTTTCGATCATCCGCTCAGCCCGGCCCAGCAGCGCAATCTCGAACGGCATCTGAAGATCCGGGTGGTCGACCGTACCAGCCTGATCCTGGACATCTTCGCGCAGCGTGCGCAAAGCCATGAAGGCAAAGTGCAGGTCGAGCTGGCCCAACTGCAGCACCTGGCCACCCGGCTGGTGCGCGGCTGGACCCACCTTGAACGTCAAAAAGGCGGCATTGGCCTGCGCGGCCCTGGCGAGACACAGCTCGAGACCGACCGCCGCCTGATCGGCGAGCGCGTCAAGGCTTTGCGTGCCAAACTGGGCAAGCTGCACCGGCAGCGTGTCACGCAGCGGCGCGCGCGCGGGCGCAACAGCGCTTTTTCAGTCTCGCTGGTCGGCTATACGAATGCCGGCAAGTCGACCTTGTTCAACCACCTGACCAAGGCCGGCGTGTATGCGGCAAACCAGCTGTTCGCCACGCTGGACACCACTTCGCGCCGGGTATACATGGGCGAAGTCGGCAATGTCGTCGTGTCCGATACCGTGGGCTTCATCCGCGATTTGCCGCATCAACTGGTGGCGGCTTTTCGCGCCACGCTGGAAGAAACGATCCACGCCGACCTGTTGCTGCACGTGGTCGATGCGGCCAGCCCGGCCCGGCTGGACCAGATCGAACAGGTCAACCTGGTGCTCAAGGAAATCGGGGCCGACCACATCCCGCAGATTCTGGTGTACAACAAGATTGACATGGCCGGCCTCGATCCGGGTCTTGAACGTGACGAATATGATAAAATCCAACGCGTTTTCATTAGCGCCCAGACAGGTTCTGGCGTTGATTTGCTGAGACAGGCCGTTGCCGAATCTGCCAAGGCGGCAATTGCCGAACCCCCGATGGGAGATGAACGCGAGCACCAAGAGTTGAAGCACTGATTCGATTGGCTTCCAACCCAAACAACTTCAAGCGGATCGCAAACAGAATGCTCGTTTCCCTGATCAAAAAATTCGGACTGAAATTTTCGCTGAACGATCCGCGCTGGGGCCGAGGCTCCCAGAACGACGACCAGCAGAACCAGGGCAACCGGAAGCCGCCAGACGGCCCGCCGGACCTTGACCAACTTTGGCGCGACTTCAACCAGCGGCTCAATCGCCTGTTTGGTGGCAAGGGCGGCGGCAGTGGCGGCGGCGATGGCGGTGGCGGCGGATTCAAGACGGACATGCGTGGCGCCGGCATCGGCGTGGGCGTGGTCGGCGTCATCGTGCTGTTCCTGTGGCTGGTCAGCGGTTTTTTCATCGTCCAGGAAGGCCAGACCGGCGTCGTGATGACATTCGGCCGCTACAGCCACATGACGCCTGCCGGTTTCAACTGGCGCTGGCCGTATCCGATACAGGCCCACGAAACCGTCAACGTCTCGCAGGTGCGGACGGTTGAAGTTGGATATCGCACCAACATACGCAACAAGCAAGCGAAAGAGTCACTGATGCTGACCGACGATGAAAACATCATCGACATTCAGTTCGCCGTCCAGTACCGGCTCAAGAATGCATCCGACTGGATTTTCAATAATCGCGACCAGGAAGAAATGATCCGGCAAGTGGCGGAGACTTCCATTCGCGAAGTGGTCGGCAAGAACAAGATGGACTTCGTGCTGTATGAAGGCCGCGAAAAAATCGCACTCGACACCAGCCAACTGATGCAGGAAATCGTCGACCGTTATCGTTCCGGTGTGCAAATCACCAACATCACGATGCAGGGCGTGCAACCGCCCGAGCAGGTGCAGGCGGCGTTCGACGATGCTGTGCGCGCAGGGCAGGATCGCGAGCGCCAGAAAAACGAAGGCCAGGCCTACGCCAACGACGTGATTCCGAAAGCGCGTGGCGCCGCATCGCGACTGCAGCAAGAATCCGAAGCCTATCGCTCCCGCGTGGTGGCCAGCGCCGAGGGTGACGCATCGCGCTTCAAGCAGGTGCTGGTGGAATACCAAAAGGCACCGGCAGTGACCCGCGACCGCATGTACCTCGAAACCATGCAGCAGATATTTTCCAATACCGCCAAAGTCATGGTTGATGCCCGCAGCGGCAGCAACCTGCTTTATCTTCCGCTGGACAAGCTGATCGCGCAGACGGCAGCCGACAGTGCCCAGGCCAAACCAGCTGCTGGCGCCGCAGTGGCACCGGCGCCGGCTGCTGCTGCCGCAAGCGAAGCGGCCGCAGAGGCCAGCCGCCGCGACCCGCGCAGCCGCGATGCACGTGATCGGGAGGTACGTTGATGAACCGCTTGTTTAGTTACACGATCGCTGTACTGATCTTGCTGTCGATTGCATTCTCGACCATGTTCGTTGTCGACCAGCGCCGCTTTGCGATCGTGTTCGCACTCGGTGAAGTCAAGCAGGTGATCAAGGAGCCTGGCTTGCACTTCAAGTTGCCGCCACCGTTCCAGAATGTCATTTTCCTCGACAAGCGCATCCTGACGCTCGATACGCCGGATGCCGACCGCTTCATTACGGCCGAGAAAAAGAATGTGCTGATCGACTCCTTCGTCAAATACCAGATCGTCGATCCGCGTCTGTTCTTCATCAGCTTCGGCGGTGACGAACGGCGTGCCAACGACCGCATGGCGCAGACCATCAAGGCCGCCCTGAACGAGGAAATTACCAAGCGCACGGTGCGTGAAGTGATCTCCGGCGAGCGTGGCAACGTCATGGACGCCATCAAGCGCAAAGTCGCCGATGAAGCCAAGGAAATCGGAGTCGGCATTGTCGACGTCCGGCTCAAGCGGGTCGACTATGTGGAGCAGATCAACCAGTCGGTTTATGACCGGATGAAAGCCGAACGCACACGGGTGGCCAACGAGTTGCGCTCGACAGGTGCCGCAGAATCAGAGAAAATCCGCGCTGATGCGGATCGGCAGCGCACCGTCATCCTGGCCGAAGCCTATCGCGAGGCCGAGCAGGTGCGCGGTGATGGCGATGCCAAGTCGACCCGTATTTACGGTCAGGCCTTTGGTCAGAATCCCGAGTTTTACCGGTTCTACCGCAGCCTGGACGCGTACAAGGCCAGTTTCAAGAGCCGCAGCGACGTGATGGTGCTCGATCCCAGTTCGGAATTTTTCAAGTACTTCAAGTCGTCGGGAGCCAATGCCCCAACCGCGCCCGCCAAGAAGTAGCGTGTCGTGGTCGAAGCGTGGGTTGTGGCGATTGGTCTGGTGCTGATCCTGGAAGGGATCGGCCCGTTTGCCGCGCCCGGACGCTGGCGACAAATCTTCGAAACCATCGCGAAGCTGTCTGACGGCCAGCTTCGATTTTATGGCCTGGTATCCCTGTTGCTGGGCCTGGCCATCCTTGTGATTGCCCGAACTTTTTTCTGACGTATTCCCCTGTCATGCCCAACTGGCTGCTTCCCGAGAACATTGCCGATGTCTTGCCGTCCGAAGCGCGCAAGATTGAAGAATTGCGCCGCACGATCCTGGATCGGTTCCGCTCCTACGGCTATGAGCTGGTCATGCCGCCCATGCTCGAATACCTGGAGTCGCTGCTGCCGGTAGCCGGGCATGACATGGACCTGCGGATGTTCAAGCTGGTAGACCAGCTGTCCGGCCGCACCATGGGCGTGCGCGCCGACATGACGGTGCAGGTTGCCCGTATCGACGCCCACCTGCTCAACCGTCCTTCAGTGACCCGGCTGTGTTATGCCGGCAGCGTGCTGCACACCCGGCCATCGGGCCTGCATGCCACGCGCGAGCCTCTGCAGATCGGCGCCGAGATCTACGGCCACGCCGGCCTGGAAGCCGATGCCGAGATACAGGAACTGGCGCTGGCTGCGCTGGCGCTTGCCGGTTTTTCCCGCGTGCGGCTCGATCTCTGCCATGTCGGGATTTTTCGCAGCCTGGTCGCCATGGATGCGCAGGCGTCCAGGCGCCGCGATGAAATCTACGCGTTGCTGCGCACCAAGGACGTTCCCGGCTTGCAGCTCGTGACCCAGGATTGCGCGCCGGCGGTGCGCCAGGCGCTGCTGGCGCTGGCTGCGCTTTACGGCGACGCCAGCGTCATTGCGCGTGCACGCCAGGTGCTGCCTGACGAGCCGCCGATCCGGCGTGCGCTGGATGAATTGCAGGCACTGGCCGACCTGGCCGACCCGTCTTCCGTGACGATAGACCTGGCCGACCTCTCCGGTTATGAATACGAGACCGGCGCCATGTTCTCGATCTACGTGCCGGGCCTGCCGAACGCCGTGGCGCGCGGCGGGCGCTATGATCACGTCGGCGAGGCATTCGGCCGGGCGCGGCCGGCCACCGGATTTTCGATGGACTTGCGCGAACTCGCGCGCCTGATGCCAGGCGCAGAACCCAAGTCTGCAGTACGTGCGCCGTGGGGCAAGGATGCCGCACTGCGCGACATGATCGCTGGCTTGCGCGCTGCGGGCGAAGTGGTCATACAGAGCCTGCCCGGGCACGAAAACGATCAGGACGAGTTCGACTGCGACCGCGCAATCGTGCTCGAGAATGGAAACTGGCACCTTAAAAAGTTGGATAAATGATGTCGAATACAAGCATGCAGCCGAACAAGCACAGGGCAACGAATGTCGTTGTCGTTGGTACCCAATGGGGCGACGAAGGCAAGGGCAAGGTGGTTGACTGGCTGACCGACCATGCACAAGGTGTCGTGCGTTTCCAGGGCGGTCATAATGCCGGCCACACGCTGGTCATCGGCGGCAAAAAGACTGCGCTGCAGCTGATTCCGTCGGGAATCATGCGTGCCGGCGTGGCCTGCTACATCGGCAATGGTGTCGTGCTGTCGGTGCCCGACGTACTGCGCGAAATCGACAAGCTGCAGTCCGTTGGTGTGGAAGTCATGTCGCGCCTGATGATTTCCGATGCCTGCCCGGTCATCCTTCCGTATCACACCGCACTCGATGCAGCCCGCGAAACCGCGCGCGGCGAGGCCAAGATCGGCACCACCGGCAAGGGCATCGGCCCTGCCTACGAAGACAAGGTTGCGCGCCGCGCCATCCGCGTTGCCGACTTGCTCAATGCCAGGCGCTTCGCCGAGAAGCTGCTGGAGAACCTCGACTACCATAATTTCGTCCTGACCCAGTACCTGAAGGCGCCGGGCGTCGACTACCAGAAGACGCTGGATGAAGCGCTGGTCTACGCCGAACGCATTCGTCCGATGGTCAACGACGTGTCCAGCGCGCTGTATGCCGCCCACCAGGCCGGCGCCAGCCTGCTGTTCGAGGGTGCGCAGGGCAGCTTGCTCGACGTCGATCACGGTACCTATCCGTATGTCACCTCCAGCAACTGCGTTGCCGGCAATGCAGCGGCAGGCGCCGGCGTCGGCCCGGGCATGTTGCACTATGTGCTGGGCATCACCAAGGCTTACACCACACGCGTGGGCGCCGGACCGTTCCCGTCGGAGCTGGCGACCGACCAGGGCGTCGGCAAGCACCTGGCCACGGTGGGCCATGAATTCGGCACAGTGACCGGACGTCCGCGGCGTTGTGGATGGTTCGATGCTGCCTTGCTCAAGCGTTCGGTACAGATCAATGGCGTCTCCGGCATCTGCCTGACCAAGCTGGACGTGCTCGACGGGTTGTCGTCGCTGAAAATTTGCACCGGTTACAAGCTCGACGGCCGCGATGTCGATATTTTCCCCAGCGGCGCGGAAGAAGCAGCCAAGTGCGTGCCGGTGTATGAAGAGATGCCAGGCTGGACCCAGACCACGGTCGGCACCAAGTCGATGGACGCGCTGCCAGCGGAGGCGATTGCCTACATCAAGCGCCTGGAGCAATTGATCGGCGTGCCGATCGACATGATCTCCACTGGCCCGGATCGCGAAGAAACAATCGTCCTGCGCCATCCATTCAAATAAGCCCCGCCATGCCAAACCCGGACAACGCACACCTGTGGGTTAGCTGGGACGCGTATCACCGCGAAATCGAGGCGCTGGCCTTGCTGGTGCACGAATCCGGATGGCAATTCGATCAGGTCCTGTGCCTGGCCCGTGGCGGCTTGCGGCCGGGCGACGTGTTGTCGCGCCTGTTCGAGGTGCCGCTTGCGATCCTGTCGACGAGTTCCTATCGGGCGCAGGCCGGGACCGTGCAGGGCGAGATTGTGATCGGTGCGCATGTCAGTTCAACAGCGGGGCCCGTGAAGGGGCGCATATTGCTGGTCGATGACCTGGCCGATTCCGGTGTGACCTTGAAGGCTGTGGTGGAGCAGCTGGCGGGGATGCCGGAAGTGACGCAGGTGAAGACGGCTGTGATCTGGTGCAAGGCTTGTTCGGTGTTCAGGCCGGATTATTATGTGCGGTATCTGGAGGACAGTCCGTGGATTCACCAGCCGTTTGAGGAGTATGACGGGATGGGGATGGAGGGGCTTAAGGGGAAGTGGGGGAAGTAGGGGAATGAAGCGCGCAGGCGCTTGACTCGTGTTCCCCAAAATAAAAAAGACCGCTTTCGCGATCTTCTCTATTTTGGTGCCCACGGAGGGACTCGAACCCCCACACCTTGCGGCACATGGACCTGAACCATGCGCGTCTACCAATTCCGCCACGTGGGCTCACCAAGACAGCGATTATAGCGGAAAACTGATGGACGTCAATTCAACATCGGGTTTTCTGACAAAAAAAGATCAATCTGCCAGCACGCACTCGCAGCAAACAGCAGGTCTGTCCGTTACACTACGCGAAGTAGCAAACCCTCATATCACCAAAGCGACCTCTTGAGTCAATTTCCTTATTCCATTCCCAGCAGGGAAGAAATCCTTGGCGTGCTGCGCAAGTCCGGCGAGCCGCAGGATATCGCAGCGATTGCCGGCGCGCTCGGTGTTGGCACCGACGAATTCGACGGGCTGACCCGGCGCCTGAACGCCATGGAGCGCGACGGGCAGATCAAGCCGAACCGCGGCCTCTATCAACTGGCCAATACGACCAATTTCGTCCTCGGGCGCGTGACCAGCCATCGCGATGGCTATGGCTTCGTGATACCGGATGACGGCAGCGAGGACTTGTTCCTGTCGGAAAAGGAGATGCAGAAAGTCTTGCACGGCGATCGCGTGCAGGCCCGCATCACCGGGACCGATCGCCGTGGCCGTGCCGAAGGCACGATCGTCGAGGTCACCGAACGGGCCAATACCCATATCATCGGACGCCTGATCAATGAAAACGGCGTGTGGCTGGTGGCGCCGGAAGACAAGCGCCTGGGCCAGGACATCATCGTGCAAGGCGCGCCGGGCAATGCCAAGCAGGGGCAGGTGGTCAGCATCGAGCTGATCGAACAGCCTTCACGCTATAACCAGCCGGTCGGCAAAGTGATCGAAGTGCTGGGCGAGATCGACGATCCCGGCATGGAGATCGAGATTGCCGTGCGCAAGTTCGGCGTGCCCCATGAATTTTCCGCCGCCGCCATCGCGCTTGCCAAAAAGCTGCCGACCGAAGTGCGGCCAGCCGACCTCGATGAACGGGTCGACCTGCGCGACATCCCGATGGTCACGATCGATGGCGAAGACGCACGCGACTTCGACGACGCCGTCTATTGCGAGCCGGTAAAAATCGGCCGCAGCAATGGCTTCCGCCTGATCGTCGCGATTGCCGACGTCAGTCATTACGTCAAGCCGGGTGACGCCATCGATACCGATGCGCTGGAGCGCAGCACCTCGGTCTATTTCCCGCGGCGCGTGATACCGATGCTGCCCGAGAAGTTGTCCAACGGCCTGTGCTCGCTCAATCCTGCGGTGGACCGACTGACACTGGTGTGCGATGCCGTGATCACCAACAAGGGTGTACTCAAGGCCTATCAGTTTTATCCGGCAGTGATCCATTCCGCTGCCCGCATGACCTATACCGAAGTGGCCGCCATCCTCGGCAATACGCGCGGGCCGGAAGCGGCCAAACGGGGAGCGCTGGTGCCGCACCTGCAGAACCTGTACGAGGTGTACCAGGTCCTGCTCAAGGCGCGCCACGAGCGCGGTGCGATCGATTTCGAAACCACCGAGACCTACATCGTCTGCAATGCGGCCGGCAAGATCGAACAGATCCTGCCGCGCACCCGCAACGATGCGCATCGCGTGATCGAGGAATGCATGCTGGCCGCCAACGTCTGTGCGGCGGACTTGCTGGAGCGTTACGAGCATCCCGGCGTGTACCGCGTGCACGCGCCGCCCACCAAGGAAAAGCTGACCCAGTTGCGCACCTTCTTGAAGCAGGTGGGATTGCACTTGCCGGGGGGCGACGATCCAAGCGCTTCGCACTACGCCGAGTTGCTCAACAAGGTCAAGGACCGGCCCGATGCTATGCTGCTGCAAACCATGCTGCTGCGTTCGATGCAACAAGCGGTCTACAGCCCGGAAAACATTGGCCATTTCGGGCTCTCCTACGAAGCCTACGCGCATTTCACCAGCCCGATCCGTCGCTATCCGGACTTGCTGACGCATCGCTCGATCAAGGCGATCCTGAAGGGAAAGCGCTACCAGCCCGACAATATCGACATCAGCGTACTGAACACGACCCTGTCCAATGCTGCCCGCAAGATGCAGGTGGCGGACAAGGCGCGCGGCAAGAAGAAGTTGGAAGGCGAACTGGCGATCTGGGAATCGCTGGGCATTCATTGCTCGGCCAATGAGCGGCGCGCCGACGAAGCATCGCGCGATGTCGAAGCCTGGCTCAAGTGCTATTTCATCCGGGACAAGCTCGGTGAGGAATTCACCGGCACGATTGCCGGCGTCACCACCTTCGGCATTTTCGTGCAGCTCGACCAACTGTACATCGAAGGACTGGTTCATATTACCGAACTGGGCGCCGATTACTTTCAGTACGACGATGCGCGCCATGAATTGCGCGGCGAGCGCACCGGCATCCGCTACCAGTTGACCGATCGGGTCCGGGTGCAGGTCAGCCGGGTCGATCTCGATGCACGGCGCATCGACCTGCGCCTGGTTACTGAAGCCGACGCCCGCGGACTGCCCAAGGCTGGCCGCGGCGACGAAGCAGAAGGGCGCTCGCGCAAGCCGCGTGGCACAGCATCGACATCCAAATCCGACAAATCCGCAAAGCCCAGCAAATCAACCAAACCGGCCACCGTTGCCGCCACGACCGGCAAAGCCCGGCATGGCAAGGCGCCGCCGGGTAACGACAAGTCGCATGCCCGCAAAGGCGCGAGAAAGAAAAGATAACAGCGCATGAAAGGCAAATTCATTTTCGGTTTCCACGCCGTCACGGCACGGATGCGGCACGAAGCATCCTCCGTCGACGAGATCTATGTCGATGCCGCCCGTCACGACCGCCGCATGGGCGAGTTGCTGCGTGCGGCCAAGGAAGCCAATGTCCGCGTGATCCAGGCCGACGACACCCGGCTCTCCAATATGGTCGGAACCCGTCGTCACCAGGGCGTGGTGGCCAATGCCAGCACGCTGGCGCTGGCGCGCACCCTGGACGAATTGCTCGACGCGGTCGAAGGGCCGCCATTGTTGCTGATGCTCGATGGCATCACCGATCCGCACAATCTTGGCGCCTGCCTGCGGGTAGCCGACGGCGCAGGCGCGCATGCCGTGATCGCGCCGAAGGACAGGGCTGTCGGCCTGAACGCGACGGCGGCCAAAGTGGCCAGCGGCGCTGCCGAGTCGATTCCCTACATTACCGTCACCAACCTGGCCCGTACCATGCGGGAACTGCAGGAGCGCGACATCTGGATCACCGGCACTACCGAAGATGCGGACAAGACGCTGTACGAAGCCGACTTTACCGGCGGCGTGGTCATCGTCATGGGTTCCGAAGGCGAGGGCATGCGGCGCCTGACGCGCGAGAACTGCGACTTGCTGGTCAGTGTGCCGATGTTTGGCGCGGTCGAGTCGCTCAATGTCTCAGTGGCGTCAGGCATCTGTTTGTACGAAGCCCGGCGCCAGCGTATCGTCCGCGCCGGCTGAGCTGCGGCAGGCGTTTCCCTTTGCCCTTCGTTCACGCGCCCTCAGCAAAGGTGCGCTGAACGGACTACCATTGTTCCTTTCGGCGCTTCGCCGTACTTCGTTCCTATACTATGTTCAGTCGCCTTCGTGAAGACATTGCCAGCATCCGGCAACGTGATCCTGCCGCCCGCAGTTCGTGGGAAGTACTCACCTGTTATCCGGGCCTGCATGCGATCGTGATGCACCGCTGGGCACGCTGGTGCTGGACGCGCGAACTGCGCTGGATGGGACGCTTCATTTCCCATGTGGCACGCACGCTGACCGGCATCGAGATCCATCCCGGTGCGCAGATAGGACGGCGTGTGTTCATCTACAACGGCATGGGCGTCGTGATCGGCGAGACCGCCGAGATTGGCGATGACTGCACGATCTACCAGGGCGTGACCCTGGGCGGGACGTCATTGAGCAAGGGCGCCAAGCGCCATCCGACGCTGGCGCGTGGCGTCATCATCGGCGCCGGCGCCAAGGTGCTCGGCTCGTTCACGGTTGGCGAAGAAGCGAAGATCGGCTCCAACGCCGTGGTCGTCAAGGAAGTGCCGGCGGGCGCGACGGCAGTGGGCAATCCGGCGCGCATCATCCAGAAAGAAGCGGCGTCGCCGCGAGATGAAGCGGCAGCGCGGATGTTTTCCGCCTATGGCATCACGCCCAATGGCGACGATCCCTTGTCCAAGGCCTTGCACGGCCTGATCGACAATGCCGCCACCCAGGAACATCAGATCGGCAAGATACTGGCCGCACTGACTGCTGCTGGCATTGCCTGCGAGCCTTCACCGGCGACCGAAAAATTCGATCCGGATCAATTGAACCGGCTGGTTGAATAGCGAACTTTGCCGCGGCGTGCCGGTCTTGCCGGTGCGTGCGTGTCGGTAAACCAGGCCGTAATGCAAAGAGGGCCTGATGGATTGCGTCAGCCGTCCAGCGCGCTGACCGCAGTGACCACGCCCGCCTCATCCAATTGCAGCCATCCTCCGCGCGCGGCGCCATGGTCGAGATCCCAATCCGGCAGCACATGCCTGACCAGGCCGCCCTGGTAGCGATGCACGCCTGGCCGATGGGTATGCCCGTGGATCATCAACCCTGCGCCTGACTGTTCGAACAATCGCTGCACCGCCGACTCGTTGACGTCCATGATTTCGGGCGCCTTGACCCGTTGCGCATCGCGGCTTTGCTGGCGCATTGTTTCGATGACGCGCTTTCTTTCAGATAGCGGCTGCGACAGGAATTGCTGCTGCCAGCCCGGCTCCCGCACCTGTGCGCGAAACGCCTGGTAGGCATGGTCGTCGGTGCACAGCATGTCGCCGTGCGTGAGCACGATGCGCTGGCCGGCCAGTGTCAGGGAAGTGGGATCGTCGAGTAGCTGCAACCCCGCTTGCTGCGCGAACTGCGCGCCGACCAGGAAGTCGCGGTTGCCGGCAATCCAGAACAGGTCCACACCGCGCCGCCCAAGCGTGCGCAGCGCCGCAACGATGCGCCGGTTGAAGTCGTTGGTGATGTCGTCGTCGCCGGCCCAGTATTCGAAGATATCGCCGAGCAGGTACAGCGCCTGCGCTGCAGGCGCTGTTTCATCCAGCAGGCGCAGGAAGCGCGCTGTCGTGCGCGGCAAGGCGGCGTCCAGGTGGAGGTCCGAGACGAACAGCGCGACCAGGGGCGGCGTGGCTTGCGCGCTGTGCGTCATCGGATGCCCGGGATCAGATGATCTCGGCTTTTTCGATCACGACGTCATCGACCGGGACATCCGAAAACATGCCGCTGCGGCTGGTCTTGACGGCCTTGATCTTGTCCACCACTTCAGTGCCGCCGGTGACGCGGGCGAACACGCAGTAACCCCAGCCATCCTGGCCCGGGTAATCCAGGAAGCTGTTGTTCTTCACATTGATGAAGAACTGGGCAGATGCCGAGTGCGGGTCGCTGGTGCGTGCCATGGCAATCGTGTAGGCCTCGTTCTTCAGGCCGTTGGTCGCTTCGTTTTCGACCGATGCCTTGGTCGGCTTTTGTTTCATGCCAGGCTCGAAACCGCCGCCCTGGACCATGAAGCCGTCGATGACGCGATGAAAAATGGTGCCGTCGTAATGACCGTCGCGCACATACGACAGGAAATTTTCAACGGTCTTGGGCGCTTTTGCAGCGTCGAGTTCCAGCGTGATGTCGCCGTGGTTGGTGTGGAGTACAACTGCCATGATGATGAGTCCTTATGAAAAATATGATCTGTTGCAGCCATGCCGTCGCGGCAATCCCGCTGACTGTTATTTGATGATAGCCGCGCTCTCGATGATGACCGGCGCAACCGGCACATCGCCCGGCCCGGTCTTCACCGCCTTGATCTTGTCGACGACATCGGTTCCCTGGAGCACCCGGCCAAACACTGTGTAGCCCCAGCCGTCCTGGCCCGGGTAATTCAGGAAATTATTGTTCTTCACGTTGATGAAGAATTGCGCAGTGGCCGAGTGCGGGCTGGACGTGCGCGCCATTGCCACCGTGTAGGTGTCATTGCGCAGGCCGTTACCGGCTTCGTTCTGTATCGGGCCGCGTGTGGGCTTTTGCTGGGCGTTCTTGTCGAAGCCGCCGCCCTGGATCATGAAGTTGTTGATCACACGGTGGAACACCGTGCCGTCGTAATGGCCGGAGCGCACATACTCCAGGAAATTGGCGACGCTTTTTGGCGCCTTGTCCGGATATAGTTCGAGCACGATGGTGCCCATCGTGGTGTTGAGCTGCACCTGTCGTGCATCGGCAGCGATGGCGGCCGGTGCTGCTGCGGCCAGGGCAAAGAGGGATGCAGCAGTCGTCACGAATGCAATGAATTTCCGGCGTACAAGCAACATGTTCTTGACCTCGAAGGCGGACGGGACTGGGGTTGGGCGAACAGGGAGGATGGCGCGTTGTTTTGCTGCCAATCCGGATGGCGAGCGGCGATTTTCCGGTGCTATACTGCCGCGAATCCTGAATTTTATCAAACTAAGCACGTCAGCAGGTTGGTAGCCCGGCGCCTGATGCGAGGCGTGCATCTCGCCGCATCCGGATTGCAGTCCGGTTTCACCTCCTGACACAGCAGCACAGCCCAATGAGTGTTCTGAAGATATATAACTCGCTTGCGCGTGAAAAGCAGACTTTTGCGCCGATCGAACCGGGCAAGGTGCGCATGTACGTGTGCGGCATGACCGTGTACGACTATTGCCACCTGGGCCATGCAAGGGTGATGGTGGTGTTCGACATGGTGCAGCGCTGGCTGCGCGCCAGCGGCTACGCTGTGAACTACGTGCGCAACATCACCGACATCGACGACAAGATCATTCGTCGTGCAGTCGAAAACAAGGAATCCCTGTCCCAGCTCACGCAGCGCTTCATCGACGCCATGCACCAGGACGCCGACGCGCTGGGCGTGGCCCGTCCCGACCATGAGCCGCGCGCGACTGCCTACGTGCCGCAAATGCTGGGCCTGATCGGGCAGCTCGAACAGAAAGGGCTGGCTTACCGCTCCGACGATGGCGATGTCAATTTCGCGGTGCGCGAGTTTCCCGGTTACGGCAAACTTTCCGGCAAGTCGCTCGACGACCTGCGCGCCGGTGAACGTGTCGACGTCAGCGGCGGCAAGCGCGACCCGCTGGATTTCGTGCTGTGGAAGGCAGCCAAGCCGGCCGAACCCGACGAGGCAAAATGGCCATCGCATTGGGGACCAGGGCGCCCCGGCTGGCACATCGAATGCTCGGCAATGGCCACGGAACTGCTGGGCGAACAATTCGACATTCATGGCGGCGGCCAGGATTTGCAGTTCCCCCACCACGAAAACGAAATCGCGCAGTCCGAAGGCGCGCACGGCCATCAGTTCGTCAACTACTGGATGCACAACGGCTTCGTGCGGGTCGACAACGAAAAGATGTCGAAGTCGCTCGGCAACTTTTTCACGATCCGTGAAGTGCTCAAGAGTTACGACGCCGAAGTGGTCCGTTTCTTCATCTTGCGTGCGCATTACCGCAGCCCGCTGAATTATTCTGACGCCCACCTCGACGATGCCAAGGGTGCCTTGGCGCGTCTGTACACCGCATTGAAACAAACCCCGCCGGACAGCCGCGCATTCGACGACCAGGAAGGCAACGCCCTGCGCTTCGCACAAGCCATGGATGACGACTTCAATACCGCCGTTGCGGTATCTGTGCTGTTCGACCTGGCCAATGAAATCAACCGCACACATGACGCCGCGCTTGCGCGGCAATTGCGTCATCTCGGCGGCATCCTTGGCCTGTTGCAGCGTGAACCGCAGGCTTTCCTGCAATCCGCTCCCGGCGCCGGACTAGCGGACGATGAAGTCGCCCGGCAGATAGAAGCCAGGGCGCTCGCCAAGAAAGCGAAAGATTTTGCCGCCGCCGACCGCATTCGTGCTGAATTGCTTGCCGCTGGCGTGATCCTGGAAGACAAGCCAGGTGGCTTAACCGAATGGCGCAGGGACTAAAACCGCATGCCGCGACCACCCAAGACAGTCCCTACCGTGAGCGTTCCCGAATACTGGGATCAAGCCAAGCTCGAGCTGATGAAGCGCGACCGCATCATGCGCAAGCTGATTCCCAAGTTCGGCGACCTGCACCTGATGGGAAGGGGCGATCCGTTCACCACGCTGGCACGATCAATCGTCGGACAGCAGATATCGGTCAAGGCCGCCGAGACGGTCTGGCAGCGCTTCCTGGAACTCTGCCCGCAATGCGCACCGGCGCAGATTTTGAAGGTGGGCGACGTCAAGCTCGCCACTTGCGGCCTGTCCAAGCGCAAGGCCGAATATATCAACGACCTGGCGCAGCACTTCAACGACAAGAAAGTGCATGTCGCGTCCTGGGAGGAAATGGAAGACGAGGCCGTCATCGCCGAACTGATCCAGATCCGTGGCATCGGCCGCTGGACAGCCGAGATGTTCCTGATATTTAATCTGCGCCGTCCCGACGTATTGCCGCTGGACGACGTCGGGCTGCTGCGGGGAATCAGCATCAATTACTTTTCCGGCGAGCCGGTTTCGCGCAGCGATGCGCGGGAAGTGGCGGCTAACTGGGAACCCTGGCGGACAGTTGCCACCTGGTACATGTGGCGCAGCCTGGACCCGGTGCCGGTAGAATACTGAAATCCTGAATTGCCGGAATGCCGGCTCCCGGATTGCTGCAGAGTGCCAACAGCGATACTGAAGCCAGCGGAATACGAATACCGAACACGGGCGGTGCGCCGCCCACCCTCTCTTGTCCACGTACGGAGACAGAATGAACAACAAGATTACGTTCCTCAACTTTGAGCAGCCGATCGCAGAACTGGATTCCAAGATCGAGGAATTGCGGTTTGTGCAGGACGACTCCGCCGTCGACATTTCCGAGGAAATCGACCGCCTGTCCAAGAAAAGCCTGCAACTGACCAAGGACATCTACGCCAAGCTGACGCCGTGGCAGGTATCGCAAATTGCGCGCCATCCGCAGCGGCCGTACACGATGGACTACGTCAACGAAATCTTCACCGATTTCCATGAGCTGCACGGCGACCGCAGCTATGCCGACGACCTGTCGATCGTTGGCGGCCTGGCCCGCTTCAACGGCCAGCCCTGCATGGTGATCGGTCACCAGAAAGGGCGCGACACCAAGGAGCGCTCGCTGCGCAATTTCGGCATGCCCAAGCCGGAAGGCTATCGCAAGGCCATGCGCCTGATGAAGCTGGCTGAAAAATTCGGCTTGCCGGTATTTACCTTTGTCGACACGCCCGGCGCGTTTCCCGGCATCGACGCCGAAGAGCGCGGACAGTCCGAGGCGATCGGCCACAACCTGTACGTAATGGCCGAACTGAAAGTGCCGCTGATCGCCACCATCATCGGCGAAGGCGGCTCCGGCGGCGCGCTGGCGATTGCCGTGGGCGATGCGGTGCTGATGCTGCAATACTCCACCTATGCCGTCATCTCGCCCGAGGGTTGCGCCTCCATCCTCTGGAAAACCTCGGACCGTGCAGCCGAAGCGGCCGAAGCACTGGGCCTGACCGCACATCGCCTGAAAGCCATGGGCCTGATCGACAAGATCGTCACCGAGCCGGTCGGCGGCGCGCATCGCGACCCGAAGCAGATGGCGGCACTGCTGAAGCGGGCGCTGGCCGACACCGTGCGCCAGTTCCAGGGCATGAAGACCAAGGACCTGCTGGCGGCGCGCCACGAAAAATTGATGAGCTATGGCAAATTCAAGGAAATCGCGCAACCAGAATAAGCAGCAGGATATTCCTGCCGCGTTCGAACGCGCGCTCGGAGCAATCCGGGCGCGCGTTTCTGCTTATGGCGCCGACAATCACGGCAGCAATGCCGACCAGGAATTCGCCATTGCGCTTGCCTACAGCGGCGGCCTCGATTCGTCGGTACTGCTGTGGCTGGCGGTGGGCTATGCGCGGCAACACCAGGTTCGTATCGAGGCACTGCATGTGCATCACGGCCTGAGCGCCAACGCCGACGACTGGAGCGCGCACTGCGTACGTGTCTGCCAGGCGCTGGGGGTGGCGTTGCATGTGTCGAGGGTCAGCGTAAGCGGCGAGGGCGACGGCATTGAAGCCGCAGCA
>NZ_JAUSNH010000196.1 GCF_030645335.1 Lacisediminimonas sp.
AGTACTACGCCAACGGCGCGCTCAAGCGCATCACCGACAAGTCGCAGAAGGCCGAAACCTACTACGAGATCGACACCGCCGGCACCCGCACCCGCGAGCGCTTCACCAAGGCCAATGTGATGCACCAGGACAACCGGATCACGTTCGACAATGCCGGTCGCATCATCACCGTCCAGGACAACCGCTACACACTGACCTACGGCTACGACGCCAACGGCAACCGCCGCTTCAACCGCGCCAGTTATTACGACGTTGCCGGCGTCCGGCAGCGTATCGAAAACTGGTACCAATACGACAGCATGGACCGCGTCACGCTGTCGCAGGGCGTACTGGCCAACGGCAAGATCCAGACCAGCGCCACGCAAGGCGTCGCACTGTCGTACGACGCCGCCGGCAACCGCCGCAGCGCCACCTCGATCGTGGCGGGCGCGACCGTCGTGGAAACCTACAACTACGACGACAACCACCGGCTCACCACGACCTGGCGCAACGGCAAGCTCGACGCCAGCCGCGCCTACGACGGCGCAGGCCGGGTGGTCGAGCAAACCAGCGGCGCCGGCAGCGCCAATGCCCGCCGCGTGGTCAGCACCTACAACGTCATCGGCCAGCTCACCGGGCAAACCAACTACGATAGCGCCAACGTGATGCAAGGCGGCACCAGCTATACCGAATACGACCGGGCCGGCAACCTGAAGAAATACCAGACCACCGCGCGCTACCAGTACACAAACACCTACACCGTCAGCTACATCAAGGCCGGCACCGGCTACCGCGAAAGCGTGGTTGCCGGCACCAGCACCTACTTCAGCCCGGGCGCCACCACCACCAGCTACGACGTCAACGGCAACATCATCTCCGTCAGCGACCAGTTTGCCGGCAGCAAAACCCGCAGCTTCATCACCGACCAGGCCGGCCACATCCTGAAGAAGACCGAGAACGGCGCCGTGCAGTATTACTTTTACGTCGATGGCAAGCCCGCCGGCTCCACCGGCGCTACCGGCGCCTCCAGTGCCGACTTCGACTTCAACTACACGCCGGTGTCGGCGCAGTATCCGGCCACCACGCCCGGCAGTTGGGTCGTCAACAGCGGCGACACGCTGCGCTCGATATCGCAAGCGGTCTTTGGCGACGCACGCCTGTGGTACCTGATTGCCGACGCCAACGGCCTGCGCAGCGACGCCGAACTGGTCGCCGGCAAGAAGCTGGTCATTCCCAACCGCATCACCAACCTGCACAACGACAGCAGCACCTTCAAGACCTACGCGCCGGGCAGCATCATCGGCGACACCACCCCCACGCTGGCGGAACCCCCGCCACCGCCGCCACCACCGCAAGCCAGCGGCGGCGGTGGCTGCGGCGGACTGGGGCAGATCCTGACGGCCGTCGTCGTGATTGTCGCTACGGTGTACACCGTTGGCGCGGCGTTGAACGTGCTGGCGCCCACGGCAACACTCGGCGCTGCAGCCGGCGCTGCTGCCGGCACGGCGATCGGCGCGGCCGGCAGCTGGGCCACCGGGCTGGCGATGACAGTCGGTGGCGGCATTGCCGGCGCCAGCATGGGCGCGCTGGTCCTGGCCGGCGCAATCGGCGGCGCAGTGGGCAGCATCGTTGGCCAGGGCCTGTCAATGGCGATGGGCCGGCAGCGCCAATTCTCCTGGAGTGCGGTGGCGATGGGCGCCGTTGGCGGCGGCGTCGGCGCATCGGTCGGCCCGGCCGTGAGCTCCGCAGTGGGCAACGGCACGACCGGCATGATGGCGATGGCAGCCGCCACCACGGCAGCCACGCAGGGCATGGCGATCGTGACCGGCTTGCAGGAGCAGTTCTCGTGGCTGGCGGTAGCGGCAGCCGCGATCAGCGCTGGTATGGTCGCCGGCGCAGGCAACGCGATGGGGCGCTCGGTGGGCCGTGCGTTCAGCGCGGCCGGCGAGGGCGTGGCCGATGTCGCGTCCCGTACGACGTCCGGGATGCTGGGCAGCGTGGCAAGGTCCCTGGCGATGGGCGGGCGGCTTGAGTTTGCGAATGTGGCGACGGATGCGTTTGGTAATGCGTTGGGGAGTAGCCTTAGCGAACAAATGGCGCAGGGAAACCAAAACCCCGCGCAGCACAGCATGACGGCGCTGGAAAACTTCAGGCGCTCTGAGATTGAGGCGATGAATGCCGATGCACGTGCAGAGGCCAAAATGAGCTTGGGGAGCGGCTTGCGGCTCACGCCGGAACAGGCATCTGCATGGGGGCCGCGCTTCGCTTCCGAAAGCGACTATGCGCTCCAGAAGTCGAACTATGCGTTGCTCGATGACCGGCAGCGGGTCACTCTGCCGCGCATCGAGAGCACGCCAGAAACCATGCGCGTGGTGCGCGATTGGGATCCCAATAACGAATGGGACAATGCGCGCGGCACTGTGCCGGTCGATGTTCCGCTGGCTAGCGCGGGAGACGAATTCCTGCGTGGCTGGCGCGATCCTAGGGGCATGCAGCGCAGCGTGATGGATGCGCCGGCGACCGCCGCCGAAACTGTGGGTCGTTACACGGGTGCCGCAGCCGATTCCTTGAAAAACTTTGGCATGAGCATCACCGGCGCGCGCAGCATGAACGAGGCGCAAGCGAGCTGGAACGCCGGCAATTACGGTACGTCACTACTGCAAGGGGCGCAGGCGTTTGGTGAAGCAGGCGTGACAGTCTTTAGCTTCGGCTTGGGGTCTACTGCGCGCTATGGCGCAACGATGACTGCGGCGGAATTGGCTGCAGTGAGGGGGACCTATGCAGATAGTGCAACGAACCTTTCTGCTTATGAGATTCGGTTCTCGCAGAACTCTGTTTCGTTCAACAAGATCGACCGCGTAACAGGACAGTTGTATACGTATGATGACCTCGTTTCTAGCATGCGAACGAATGGCTGGAAGGGGGATCCTGTTGATCTAGTCCGCATGCCTGATGGCATATTGACCAGTATGGACAATACTCGTATTACCGCAGCCAGAGAGGCCGGCATTGGCGTCCAGGGCACATTGCGAGGCTATGGCGAGGCACTGACACCTGAAATCAAAATTGCTCGCGATTGGGGTAGTTACAGCACTTGGGGCGAAGCCCTTACCGCTCGCATCAATAACCAATCGAAGAGTTTTAGTAATGCAAATCCATACGGTTCGCTTCAATCTCCCCGCATCAAAGGACAACCATAAATGAGTAAATTATTTTTTTATGATTCCCCGATTCTTCCATCTGGCTTTAGCTTTCCGCAAAGTTATTTACATTTGGCGCAAGGGTCTGACATTCCTGATTTGGAGCCTTGGAAATTTTTATTTCTGACTATGCCAAAGTCACTGAATTACTACGGTGCGATGCTTGAACAATATCCTGACAAACCGCTAGTGCCGTTTGCAATTATTGCTGACAAAAGTGGTTTATATAATGACGGATATGTGGTGTTGGCCTGCTTCGATGGAGACGATAAAGGTGGCGACCCAAAGGTTTACTTCCATGACTATTCAAATCCCAAGCGTGTTAATTGGGCTGATAGATATTCCTTAGTCAATTTCACCGAATGGTTGAGAGTCGCCGGAGAAGAATCGGCACGCTACAAAGCAGAGCGTGCCGAGGACAAGAGCGAATAGTTTTATTCTGCGACGAACAGAACGGGCACGGCGCTTGTTAGCCAACTGCGGCGGAATTGGCTGCAGTGAGGGGGACCTATGCAGATAGTGCAGCGAACCTTTCTGCTTATGAGATTCGGTTCTCGCAGAACTCTGTTTCGTTCGAAAAAGTAGATCGCGCTACCGGTCAGGCTTTCACATACGATGATCTGGTTACGAGCAAGCGAAAAAAAGCTGGAAAGGCGATTCTGTCGATGTGGTTAGCATGCCAGATAATCGCTTAACCAGGATTGATAACACTCGCATTCGTACGGCACAAGAAGCGGGCATTGATGTGCGAGCTAACGTCCGCCCCTTTGACTCGCCGCTTACGATAGATGAAATTGTGCGGTTTACCAAAGGTAGCCAAGTTCCGAAAACATGGGGCGATGCCATCATGACTCGCATCAATAACCAGACTGGTGGATTCGGGGTGAAATATCCTTACGGAGTGGACTCATTACCGCGCGTGACCGGGATGCCAAAATAATGCACATAAAAAAACAAAGTTACGCCTTGCCGAGTGACTTCAAGTTTCCGCAGGCTTATCTGGATTTGATGGCAAAGGGGTTGCCGGATATCGACCCTTGGTGGTGGCTTGCCCCTTACAAGGATTCTGAGATTTACTGGGCAAATACACTGCACGAGCAGTTTCCTTCGCGTCTGCTTGTGCCATTCGCAAAGCATGGCGGTTCTGATGATGTGGCTTGCTTCGATGGCTCTGATACTTCGAGCGACCCCAAGGTATTGCACATTCATGCGTTCTGCTCCCCTGGTTGGGAGCATAGAGGTGAAGCAAACAATTTCACAGAATGGTTGCGAAAAGCCGAGATCGAGGCGGCCGAATTTAAATCCGAAGGTAACGAGGACAAGAGCGAATAGTTTTACTCTTTGAGGAACAGAACGGGCACGGCGCTTGTTAGCCAAACGCCGTTCTCTGCCTGAAAAAACTTAAAGCCTTGTTCATGCATGAGCAGGGCTTTAATTTTTAGCACGACCGGTTTGCCGTATCGCTGTCCAACAGCGCGCGCGGTATGTTCATCTTGCGACAGATGCACATACTGGCGCGAGCCTGGCAGCAGTCCTTCCTTGCCGATGGATTCCATGAATCGTGTGGCGGTGCCGTGGTAAAGAAATTCAGATGGCACCTTCGCGACATAGTTGATATCCACGCTCGCAGTCGAGTGCCCTTGCACGGCACGAATGCGCAACCCATCTTCGGAAATGGCAAAGCGTTTCTTGTCGCTGGTCGTCACCACAGCCAGAATCAACTCGTGGTCAAGCTGTTTGGCGCAATTGGCAGCGGCAGCGATCAATACCGAAATCTCCGTCCAGCCCTCAACGTCCAGCGTAATGCCAATCGCATCCGGTTGATGCCGGAGCACGTAGCTTAAAAACTTGCTGGCTTCAGAGAGGTGTTTGCTCATGTCTTGCTTTAAAAAAGAACGCCATCCCCAACCCTGGCTAATCGCGTCGGGCATGGGGTACAACCTATTTTTTAGCTGCGCAGGTGGCAGCTAAACAGCGAATTGATCCGAGATGACCAGCGTTCGGCACACCGCCCGTTCGCGCATTTCCGGGGAAAACTAGTTTGACTTGTTCATGGCTCCATTCTCTCAAAGGTTGGAGCCTCCTCAAAACCCGGGGCGATTCAGCCCATTGGTCCGGCAACCGGCCAAGTTTGATCCACATCAAGGCTAGTTGCCATCAAGCTATCTATTATCGCCGCACCCTCCCCAACCTCGCCCCTACCTGGCCCCCATCATGTCCGCGTCAAGCATCCTCGAATCCATTCGTCGCCGGACATGGACGCTGCTGTTCATCCTGGCGGTCCTGATCGCGCTCGCCATCGCAGGATGGCGCACCTTGCAAGGGCCGACAATCACCGCCTGGACGGTCGGCAAAGTCAATCTGGTCCAGACCGTGGTCGCCAGCGGCCGGGTTGAAACACCCTTGCGGGTCGATGTCGGCAGCCAGCTCACCGCCACCGTTGCCGATGTGCCGGTGGCGCAGGGCCAGGCAGTCAGCAAAGGGCAATTGCTGATCGGGCTGGAAAACAGTGAGCAGCGGGCTGCGCTCGAACAGGCGCGCGCCGGCGTGTCCCAGGCCCAGGCGCGGCTGGCGCAACTCGACAAGCTCGCCCTGCCGACGGCCAGGCAAAGCCTGAACCAGGCCGACATCAACCTGCAGAATACGCGCCGTCAATATGAACGCACCCGCCAGCTGCGGGAGAAAAACTTCGTCGGCCAGGCCGCGCTGGATGATGCGCGCCGCAGCCTGGACATCGCCGAAAGCCAGCTCCAGTCTACCCGCCTGCAAGTGCAGAGCAACGACAGCGGCGGCGCCGACCGGCAACTGGCGCGGGCGGCGCTGGAGCAAGCCAACGCAACGATGAGCGCAGCCCAGGCACGCCTGGCGCTGACCCGCATCGCCGCGCCGCATGACGGCGTACTGATCAGCCGCAATGTCGAACGGGGCGATGTGGTCCAGCCGGGCAAGATCCTGATGGTGCTGTCACCTGCCGGACCGACACAACTGGTGCTGCAAATCGATGAGCGAAACCTGGCACAGTTGCGCATCGGTCAGCAGGCGCTGGCCTCGGCCGATGCCTTTCCGAACGAGCGCTTCCCGGCCCGGATCGTCTATATAAACCCGGGCATTGACGCGCAACGCGGGTCGGTCGAAGTCCGGCTCGATGTCGGCGCGCCGCCTGCGTACTTGCGGCAGGACATGACCGTGTCGGTAGATACTGAAATTGCGCGCCGCGGCATGGTGCTGGCAGTGCCGGCAGATGCCGTGCGCGACGCCAACTCGGCCACGCCCTGGGTCATGAAAGTGCAGGACGGCCGCGCCACGCGGGCCCACTTGCGCCTGGGCCTGCGCGGCACCGGGCAGATAGAGGTGCTCGATGGCCTGCGCGAGGGCGACCTGGTGCTGCCGGCAACCGAAGATGTCGCCGTGGGCAAGCGGTTGCGGGCGCAGCCGGTATCGCGCGACCGGGCGAGCAAGTGAACCGGCTGCTGCCTTTCGAGTGGATTGCCGCGCTGCGCTTCTTGCGCGAGGGTCGGCTGCAATCGGTATTCATCGTGCTGGGCGCTGCCATTGGTGTGGCGGTGATCGTGTTCATGTCGGCATTGCTGGACGGCTTGCAGTCAAACCTGTTTGCCCGCGTGCTGTCGTCGCAGCCGCATATCGTGCTGGAGCGGCCGCGCCAGGTGTCACGTCCCTTGCGCGAGGCGGCGCCGGGCGACGCATTCACCATCCGCCAGCAGACGCCGCCGCAGCGCCTGGTCTCGATCGACCAATGGCAAAAGGTGCGCGATGAAATGCAATTGCGCAGCGACATCAGCGCAGTCTCGCCCACGCTCAACGGCTCGGCGTTCGTCATTCGCGGCGACGCCAGCCAGTCGGTGGTACTGACCGGGATCGATCCCGAGCAATACATCCGCATCGTTCCCTTGCCCGAAAAAATCGTCGCCGGCACCTGGCGCATGACGAATGCCGACATCCTGATTGGCACCGAGCTGGCCAAGAACTTCGGCCTGCAACTGGGCGACAAGCTGCGCGTGGTCTCTCCCACCGGCAGCGACCGCACCCTCAACATCGTCGGCGTGTTCGACCTGGGCGCGCGCGCCGCCAACCAGCGCAATGTGTTCGTGTTGCTGTCGACTGCGCAAAACCTGACCGGCTTGCCTGGCGGGGCGACCAGCATCGACCTGACCGTGCGCGAGCCGTTCCAGGCTGAAACGATCGCGCGCGCAATCGGCAACCAGACCGGACTGGAATCAACCAGCTGGATAGAGAGCAACAGCCAGTTTTTCCTGGCGCTGCGCTCGCAGCGCTTCAGCAGCAATATGATCCGGCTGTTCGTCGGCTTGTCGGTTGCGGCCGGTATTGCCAGCGTGCTGGTGGTGTCGGTGGTGCAGCGCTCGCGCGAGATCGGCATTTTGCGGGCGATGGGCGGCAGCCGCGGCCAGTTGATGCGGGTGTTCCTGATCCAGGGTGCGCTGGTGGGCTTGATGGGCTCATTGGCCGGCAGTGCGATTGCGTCCTTGTTGCTGGCCGGTTGGCAATTGGTTGCCCGCAATCCGGATGGCACGCAAATGTTTGCGATCGTGATCCCGCTGCAGTTGTATGTGGTGGCGTCGGTGCTGGCCACGCTGGTGGGACTGCTGGCAGCGGTCACGCCGGCATTGCGCGCGGCGCGCATGGAGCCGGTGGAGGCGATCCGTGGCTGAAACGATCCTGCAACTTACCGACATTCGCAAGTCGTATGCCATCGGCACGCCGGCAGAGACCGAGGTGCTGCATGGCGTCGACCTGCAACTCGACAGCGGCGACTTCGTGGCGCTGATGGGACCGTCCGGTTCCGGCAAGAGCACCTTGCTCAATATCATCGGTTTGCTGGACCGTCCGACCAGCGGAAAATTGTACGTGCAAGGGCGCGATACGTCGTCGATGGACGACGGCGAGATCACCCGTTTGCGCGGGCACAGCATTGGATTCGTATTCCAGTACCATCATCTGATCACGGCATTTACCGCCCTGGAAAACGTGATGATGCCGATGTTGCTCGATCGCGGCCGCGCCAGTGCCGCGATGCAGGCGCGGGCGCTGGAGCTACTGCGCAAGGTCGGGCTGGAGCCGTGGGCCAATAACAAGGCCGACCGTCTGTCCGGGGGGCAGCAGCAGCGGGTTGCAGTGGCGCGCGCATTGGCACAGCAGCCGCCGTTGATCCTGGCCGATGAGCCTACCGGCAACCTCGACAGCAAATCGGCCGACAGCGTGTTCGAACTGATGCGCGATGTTTGCCGCGAGAGTGGCGGCGCATTTTTACTGGTGACGCATAGCCTGGCGCTGGCGCAGCGCTGCGACCGCATCATTGAGCTGGTCGACGGCCGGGTGGTGCAAGAGGGCAGGGATTGAAACTTCCGGCCCCGGCGTGTCTCCAATTCCCTGATGCAAAAGAAAAATGGCGCAATAAGGACATATGGTTTTATAAGGTTGCGATCTTTTGGCCAACATCTCGGAACTGATCTTGTCGGCGCCGCATGAAGATGCAGAGGGCAGCGCCCTGCCTGAAATACTCAGCGCCATCCGCCAGCACCTGCGCATGGATGTGGCCTTCGTTTCCGAGTTCAAGGAAGGACGCCGGGTCTATCGCTCGGTTGATGCCGCCGATGGCTCATCAAAGGTCAGGGAAGGCGCCAGCGATCCGCTGGGAGCGTCGTATTGCCAGCGGGTTGTTGATGGCCGCTTGCCGCCGATCATGCACGATGCCCGCAAAAATCCGGAAGCCGCCAGCCTGCCAATTTCTGACGAATTGCACATCGCTGCGCATCTGGCGGTACCGTTACGCTTATCCGACGGATCGATTTACGGCACCTTGTGCGCGTTCAGCTATTCCGAAGACGATACCCTGAATGAGCGCGACCTGGAAATGATGCAGGTATTTGCCGAACTGGCGGCGCGCATGATCGAACGCGAGCAGCGCAAGATCCGGCTGTCGCGCGATGCCCTGAAACGGATCCACTCGGTGCTGGCGCATGCCAATGAACTGAGCATCGTGTACCAGCCGATCTTCAACCTGCGCGAGCAGCGCATGGCCGGCGTGGAGGCCTTGTCGCGCTTTTCGGCCCTGCCGCAACGTTCGCCCGATGTCTGGTTCCATGAAGCCAGCGTGGTCGGCCTCGGCGGCGACCTGGAGAAAATGGCGGCGCAAGCAGCGCTGCGCTGCCTCGACCAGCTCCCGCAAGACATTTACCTGTCGGTGAACATGTCGCCCGAGTATGTGCTCGATGGCACGCTGGCCACTGTGCTGGAGGGAATGCCGCTGCATCGCGTGACCCTGGAAATCACCGAGCATTCTGCGATCGTTGCCTATCATGAGCTGGCGCAAAGACTCAAGCCATTGCGGGAGCGCGGCCTGCAAGTGGCCATCGACGATGCCGGCGCTGGCTATGCCAGCTTCAGGCACATCCTGAACCTGGCGCCGGAGCGCATCAAGCTCGACATCAGCATCACCAAGAATATCGACAGTGACGCGTCGCGGCGCGCGCTGGGTGCCGCATTCTCCCGCTTCGCCCAGGAAATCGGCAGCAAGCTGATCGCCGAAGGGGTCGAGACAAGGGAGGAGCTGGCGACCCTGCAATCGCTCGGCGTGGTGCGCGCGCAAGGCAATTTCCTCAGTGCGGCCCTGCCCTTGGCCGGCGTCTTGTCGCTACCGGTAAAGCGGGCATTTTCACGACCCGGTCAAACTTGATCTGAATCAAAATTTTTCAGAGGTCGACCGCTTAACCTCGAAGCCAATCTCCATTGTTTCGGGTTCATGTGAACAGATGCTTGCAACAACCGGCATGTCATGCCGTCGCCGCAACGCGTCCCACGGGCGCGTTGGGCCACGTCTTACGCCATTTCCGGCGTGTACCCCGCTTCGCGTATCGCCTTGCGGATGACATTGGCGTCAGTGCCCGTAGCGACCTTGACCAGGTGCTGCGGCAAGTCGATGTTGACCGTGGCCGCCGGGTCGGCCTGTTGCACCGCCTGCGTAATCGCCGCCACGCAGTGCCCGCAAGTCATGTCCTTGACCCGATAGGTCAGTTGTTCTGTCGTCATGCTGTTACTCCTTTTGCGTTTGAATCCCCCTACTGTAGACCTTCCGGCGACGGGAAAGTCAATTGCTTGATCTCGTTGCTCTTCTTGCTTGACCTTCCAGCCCATGGAAGGTCTATGCTGGTTCAACAGCATGGATGCCAACAGCAAGGAGATCACTGATGGATGCAGTCACGAAACAAGCAGCAGCGGCTATTGCGGGCGCTGGCAACAGCGTCGCCGCCGACGACGACAACCTGGCCGTATTTACCCTGCCCATCCTGGGCATGACCTGCGCGTCCTGCGTGCAGCGGGTGGAGCGGGCGCTGTCGGCCGTACCCGGCGTGCTCGCTGCAACGGTCAACCTGGCCACCGAGAAGGCGGCGGTGCGGGCCGAAGCCACGGTCACACCCGGCATGCTCAATACCGCCATCGAGAAGGCCGGCTACCACCTTGCCACGGCCACCACCACGCTGGCGATCGAGGGCATGACCTGCGCGTCCTGCGTGGGCCGGGTCGAAAAAGCATTGAAGGCAGTGCCCGGCGTGCTCGATGCCAGCGTCAACCTGGCCACTGAAAAAGCACAGGTGCGCACCATCAGCGGCACCCCGCAGGCGGCGCTGGTACAGGCAATCAGCAAGGCCGGGTACAAGGTAGCGCCGGCACCCGCCGGCGGGTCCGCTGGCGCCGCTGCAGCGCCGGCCAAGGGATTGCCTTCATGGTGGCCGGTCGCGGTGGCGGCTTTGCTGACCTTGCCGCTGGCTGCCCCGATGCTGGGCTTGCTGATCGGCCAGGACTGGATGTTGCCTGGAACTGTACAGTTGCTGCTGGCGACGCCGGTGCAATTCTGGCTTGGCGCGCGATTTTACCGGGCCGGCTGGGCCGCATTGCGCGCCGGTGCAGGCAATATGGACTTGCTGGTGGCGATGGGAACCAGCGCCGCTTATGGACTATCGGTGTACCTGATGTTCGCGCACGGCGGACATGGGCATCTGTACTTTGAATCTGCGGCAGTCATCATCACGCTGGTGCTGCTGGGCAAATGGCTGGAGGCGCGCGCCAAGTTCCAGACCGTTGCCGCCATCCGCGCGCTGGAGTCGCTCAAGACCACCACGGCCACGGTGCGGCGTGATGGCGTCGACAGCGAGGTGCACATCGATAGTGTCCAGCTTGGCGACCTGGTGCTGGTGCGGCCCGGCGAGCGCGTGCCGGTCGACGGGAGCATCGTCGAAGGCAGCAGCACGCTGGATGAATCCCTGCTGACCGGCGAAAGCCTGCCGGTTGCCAAGACGGTCGGTGCGCAAGTGACCGGCGGCGCAGTCAATGCCGACGGCGTGCTGCTGATCGCCACCACCGCGATCGGCAGCCAGACCATGCTGTCGCAGATCATCCGGCTGGTGGAAGACGCGCAGGCAGTCAAGGCGCCGATCCAGCGGCTGGTCGACAAGGTGAGCGCAGTCTTCGTTCCGGTGGTGCTTTTGCTATCGGCAATTACGCTGCTGGCCTGGGGCCTGGTCACCGGCGACTGGCAGCAAGCATTGCTCAATGCAGTGGCGGTACAAGTCATTGCCTGCCCCTGCGCCTTGGGGCTGGCCACGCCCACCTCGATCATGGTCGGCACCGGCGTGGCGGCGCGGTATGGCATCCTGATCAAGGACGCCGAAGCGCTGGAAACAGCGCACCGCATCACCGCTGTCGCGTTCGACAAGACCGGCACCCTGACCGAAGGCAAACCAGCGCTGCTGGCGATCGACGCCGCCGACGCGACGACTGAAGCTGATTTGCTGCGCATGGCAGCAGCAGTCCAGAAAAGCAGCAATCATCCACTGGCGCGCGCCGTGGTGGACGAGGCGCACAAGCGTGGCCTGCAAGTGCCCGCCACCACCGATGCGCTCGCGCTGCCAGGCCGCGGCGTGCAGGCGACGATGGCAGGCAGCACGCTGTGGCTGGGCAATCGCCGCCTGATGGATGAAATCGGTGCAGCAACCAAGCTGTTTGCCGAGCTCGCCGGGCAACATGAACGCGCTGGCCGCACCGTGTCGTGGATGGCGCATGGCAATGCGCAGCAGCCCATCGTGGCCGGCCTGCTGGCGTTTGGCGACACCATCAAGCCTTCCGCCCGCGGCGCCGTGCTGCGGCTGCGCGCAATGGGCATCGAAAGCATCATGCTCACCGGCGACAACCGCGGCAGTGCCGCCGCAGTCGCCGAGCTGGTCGGCATTACCAATATCAAGGCGGAGATACTGCCCGCAGAAAAGGCCAGTGTGGTCAACGCGCTGAAGGCCGAAGGCCGGCGCGTAGCCATGATCGGCGATGGCATCAACGATGCGCCGGCGCTTGCCGCCGCCGATGTCGGCATCGCCATGTCCACCGGTACCGATGTGGCGATGCACACCGCAGGCATCACGCTGATGCGGGGCGATCCGGCGCTGGTTGCCGATGCCATCGACATTTCGAACAAGACCTATCGCAAGATCCGGCAGAACCTCGGCTGGGCGTTCATCTACAACATCGTTGGCATTCCGCTGGCCGCTTTCGGATTCCTCAATCCGATGATCGCCGGTGCCGCCATGGCGCTGTCAAGCGTCAGCGTTGTATCCAATGCCCTGCTGCTGCGGCGGTGGAAACCAGATACTCATCAGGAAGGCCAATAATAGGGAGGTTGCAAATGAATATTGGGCAAGCTGCAAAAGCAGCGGGATTGAATCCGAAAATCATCCGCTATTACGAAAGCATCGGACTCATTGGCGCCACGCACCGCCTCGGGTCCGGCTATCGGAATTTCAACGAGCGTGATGTGCAAATACTGTGCTTCATCAAGCGCTCGCGCGAGCTCGGGTTTTCGATCGACCGAATCCGGTCCCTGCTCAGCCTGTGGGAAGACAAATCGCGGCAGAGCGCAGAGGTCAAGACGCTGGCGCATCAGTACATCACGGAAATCGACCAGGACATCGCGCGGATGCAGGCTATCCGCGATCAGTTGCAGCAACTGGCGCAAGCCTGCCACGGCGATGGACGGCCCGACTGTCCGATCATCGATGTACTCGCTGGGCAGGAATCGGCCGAGGATCGACGCCAGGCGGCCTGAGCGAACACCAGTGCGCGTGGGTGTTGGCCTGCCGTAACGACGACGCACACCTGACGATGCGCGATGAACTTCGCTGCAAGTGCATTCAGCGTCTTTGCAGCTGCAAGGGCGCTGCCAGCGCGGCAGCGCCCTTGCGCCAGCACCCGCCGATCATGCGCCTGGCCAATGGATTTTCATCGACCACCATCCGTGCCAAGAACTGGCCCGTCCGGGAACTTTTTTTGACATTCTCGACGTCATCGATACTTGCAAGTTAAATGTTCGCTTATCGACTTGCACGAACAGCCAATCACCCCTGATTGGGGCGTTGATCGATTAATAGTTCGTTTGAAGTGCTTAAACAGTGCATCCGCACCACTGCGGGCCGGTCACACCGGCAATGCGCCAGGCGGTGATTCATTACACCAAGACGCCTTCAGCGTTCGCTGAGGCAGATCAATGGCCGACTTCCGCTTGGTCGCTACCCTTCACCTAAACCAAATGGCAATTTATCAACTCCCCCATTCGCGAGGGTGTCATGTCGTTTTCCCAATTGCTGCTGATTATCGCTGCCCGCCGCAAACTGATCATGGCCACGCTGGGCCTGTTCATCCTGGTGGCGCTGGCTGTAAGCCTGATCATGCCCAAGACCTACCGTTCGACCGCGACGGTGGTGCTCAATCCCGGCGTCGACCCGGTCACCGGGCAAGCTCTGCCCGGCCAGTTGGTGCCCAGCTACCTGGCGACCCAGGTCGGGATACTGCAAAGCCGAGGACTGGCGCTGAAGGTGGTGCACGACCTGAAGCTGGCGCAACGTGAACTGTTCCAGAAAAAATTTCAGGCAGCCACCGATGGCGCAGGCGATCCGGCTGACTGGACTGCCAGCCACCTGCTGAAAAAACTGACGGTCAAGCCGACCCGCGAAAGCAATGTGATCGACCTGTCCTTTGCCGATCCCGATCCGCGCTGGGCAGCCGAGATTGCCAACGGATTCACCCGCATGTACCAGCAAATGAATATGGAACTGCGGCTGCAGCCGGCGCAGCGCGCCACCGGCTACTTCAACGAACAGATCAAGCTGCAGCGCGCCAACCTGGAGGCGGTGCAACGCCGCATGTCCGGCTTCCAGCAGCAAAAGGGAATCACCAATGTCGATGAGAATCTCGATGTCGAAAGCCATCGCCTGAAAGAGCTGACCACGCAACTGGTGACGGTGCAAGCCCAGTTGCTGGAAGCAAATTCACGCCAGCTGCAGGCCCGTGGCGCTGGTGGCGCTGAATCCAGCGACGTACTGGCCAACCCGATGATCCAGAACCTGCGCGTGGCGCTGGCCAGCGCCGAAGGCAAGTTCGCGCAAGTGGCGGAACGATTTACCGACAGCCATCCACGCTACCTGGAAGCCAGGGCCGAAGTTGATCGCTTGCGCGCGGCGCTGAGCGCCAATTCGCGCAGCGCCTCCACCGGTTTGAGCCGCAATGCGCTGGCCTTGCAGCAACGCCAGCGCGAACTGGAAGCGCAGGTCAACGCGCAAAAAGACCGCGTGCTGGTACTGAACCGATCACGCAATGAATTGCTGGTCATGGCCAAGGAAGCCGAAAGTCACCAGAAAGCCTTCGACCTGCTGCTGCAAAAGCAGGCGCAGGCATCCGTCGAAGGACAATCCGGCCAGACCGAAGTGACGATCCTGAACACCGCCACGCCGGCATTGAAGCCATCCAGCCCGATCTTGCTGCTTAACCTGGCGGTGGCGCTGCTGGCCGGCCTGCTGCTCGGCCTGGGGCTGGCCTTGCTGGCCGAGCTGCGCGATCGCCGCATTCGCTCCAGCCAGGACCTGATGGATGTGCTGGGCGCGCCGGTGCTGGGAACCGTGCACTGGGGTGCGCCGTCGCGACCCCGGATCGGCGGCCCGCGCTGGATGCTGCCGCGGCCTGCTACTTGAGCCCTGCCAGAGCGGACCACAGGATCGACCAGCAGGAATCAAGAAGCAGTACACAAAATGCCGCAGCAAGTACCAACAATAATCCGGAGAATTGCCAATGAATCCCGCCATGATCTCGATCGCCAGGCAAGCGTCGCCGCCGGCAGGCGCACCGCTGGGCAGCGTGCTGGTCAAACTGGGCAAATTGCAGCCGGAAGACGTCGATCGGATCACTGTCCTGCAACAGCAGCGCAACATGCGGTTCGGCGAAGCGGCGCAAGTGCTGGGACTGTTGACCGAGGCTGATGTCCGGCAAGCGCTGGCGCAGCAGTTCGACTATGCCTACCTTGAGCCCGGCGAAGGCGACTATCCGATCGAACTGGTGGCGGCGTACCAGCCGTTCAGCGCGCAGGTCGAAGTGCTGCGCAGCGTGCGCAGCGAGCTCCTGCTGCGCTGGTTCGCACCCGGGCGCCGCTCGCTGGCCGTGGCCAGCATCAACCCGGGTGACGGCGCCAGCTTCTTCACTGCCAACCTGGCCCTGGTGTTTGCGCAGACCGGCAAGCGTACGCTGCTGATCGACGCCAACTTGCGCAACCCGCGCCAGCACCGGATCTTCAACCTGCACGACAGCCTGGGCCTGTCGGACATGCTGGTACGGCGCGCCGACGTGGAGGCCGTGTCGCAGCCCGAGGGTTGCGCCGACCTGTCCGTGCTCAGCGCCGGCACCATGCCGCCCAATCCGCAGGAATTGATCAGCCACCAGCGCTTTGGCGAAGTCGAGCAGTCGCTGTCCTCACGTCACGACGTGACGCTGATCGACGTGCCGGCATTGTCCACCGGCGCCGACGCCTTGCATGTGGCCGCGCGCGTGGGCGGCGTGCTGCTGCTGATTCGCCGTGATCACGCGCGCATGGAGCAGGTGCAGACCGCGGCCCGCCAACTGGCGCGCTGCGGCATCGAAGTGGTCGGCTCGGTGCTGATCGACCATTGACGCCACGGGAACAAGCAGCTCGCACGGTCCGCTTGCCCCACTGATAAAACCACTCCCCGATACCAGCATGTTCAACATCAATCCGCGCACACTTGCCTTGCTCGACCAGTGCATCGTCTCGGGCAGCGGATTCCTGACGCTGGTCATCCTCGGGCGCTTCCTGGGGGCGCCGGAATTCGGCCTGTTCAGCCTGGCCATGCTGGCGACCATTTTCCTGGCCAACCTGCACCGAGCGGTGTTCACCCAACCGATGAACGTGCTGGGCGCGGGCGAGCCCGCTGCACAGTCAGCGACCCGCCTGCGCCAGGTGCTGGGCGCGCATTTGCTGGCAATTCCGCTGTCGATGGCGCTGCTGGGTGCGGTGTCATTCTGGTTTTTTCCTGATCCGCCGCTGCTGCTGGCTTGCTGCGCCTATATCAGCTGCTTTTTCCTGCAAGAGACTGCGCGCCGCTTCTGGTACACCCGGCAAAAAATGGCGCGGGCGCTATGCAGCGATGCAATCAGCTATGGCGGACAGCTGCTGCTGTTGCTCGCCGCCGGCCTGTTCTGGCGGCTGGACGGTCCCAGCGCCTTCCTGATCATGGCGGCGACATCGCTCTTGGCCTTCGTGGTCGACGTCATCGCCGGCGGCTTGCTGGCGCGAGCGCAGACCCATACCGGCAACATGCTGGCAGCGCACTGGGCCATGTCCAAATGGCTGGTGCTGACCGTGCTCGCCGTATGGGGCGCAACCCAGCTGTTCCCGTTCCTGCTGGCGCCGCTGGGCGCGGCGACCGTCGCGGCCTTTGTCGCCTGCCGCAACCTGCTCAATGTCATCAACGTACTGACCCAGACCATCGGCGACTTCCTGCCGGTGCGCGCCGCGCTGCTGTTGCGCCAGCAAGGACGCGACGCCTTGCGCAAGCACTTGACCAAGTCGATGTTGCAGTGCCTGGTGGCAGGCTCGGTGTTCCTGCTGGTAATGATCCTGGTTGCCGAACCGCTGCTGGACCTGGTCTACAAGGGCTTGTACAACGAGGCCGCCGGCGTGCTGGTGATCCTGGCGATTGGCCGCTTCTTTTCATTGTTTGCCATCACCCTGGGCGCTTACTCGCATGCGATGCAGGACGCACGGGCGAGCTTCATTGCCAATATCGGCGCGACGCTGTCCAACGCCACCGTCGGCTTGTGGCTGATCAAGACCAACGGCGCGGCCGGCGCGGCGTGGGCTGCCACGCTGGGCATGCTGGTGGCGACCATGATCCAGGCCGTGCTGGTGCGAGCGACCTGGCGCAAGCTGCCCCATGCGGCGCACGCGCCGACGCCGGTGCAGGCAGTGGCGACATTTGCCGGCGGAGGACGCTGATGGCAGCCGACCCGGGCCTGACTGCTGCGCACCCCGCCCTGCCGCATCGCGGCTCGGCGCTGGTAATGACGGACTATGGCTTCCTGCTGGCGCTGGCGCTGGCGCTGTGGATCGCGGTCGATCCGCTGGAAGCAGACCTGGAGCGCCGGCTCGCCATCAAGCATCTGCCCATGTTGCTGCTGCTGCCCTTCCTGCTGCTGTCGCTGGTGGGCGCAAAAGTATTCCACTGGCAGGAGCAGCGTCCCTCCATGCGCCAGGCACTACTGCCGCTCTTGCTGCTGGCCGGATTCATTATTGGCGGCGGCGTCTTTGCACGCTTTGCGTCAGGTATACAAAACAGCTTCCTGGTGGCCGGCGTCTATATGCTGGCCGCGCCTGCCGCTGCGGCGCTGCTGATCCGGTCCGGCAAGCCCGTGTCCTTGCTCAATACGTTTGCCTGGCTGGTGGGCGCGATGGCGGTGGTAGTTTTCGCCGGCCTGGTGGTCAATTACAACGTGCGCCAGGTCTACCACGAGCTGGAGTTCCTGTTTCCGCCACTGGCCGTGCTGATCGGATTTGCCGTGCCGCGCGGTTGGAAGCGCTGGGCCGGGATGGCCTTTTTCATCCTGATGGCGCTGGCCTACAAGAAGAACACCGGCTACCTGGTTGGCCTCCTGGTCATTGCCTACCTGCTTGCATTCGAGGCCTGGCCGCGCTGGTCACAGGGCGACACCCTGAAAAAACTCAGCAAGGCGCAATGGACGCTGATCGCTGCGGCTGCACTGGCCGGCCTGGTGATATTCCTGCTCGCCAACCGGGCCGAGTACCTGCCTAGCGGCAATCCGCAGTTCCGCCTGTTCACTTACGAGCGGGCCTGGGCGCGCTTCCTCGCATCGCCATTGTGGGGCACCGGTTTTGCGGCGCCGGCAGCGGAAAAATTCACCGTATTCGATACCGGCGTGTCCGACAATGTGCTGCCTACCCATAGCGATGTGCTCGACATCTTCGCCCATGGCGGCTTGCTCGGCGTAATGTTGTGGCTGTGGATGCTGCTGCGGCTGGCGCGCCTGGCCTGGCTGCACGCATTGCATCCGCGCCATCGCCAGCATCCGCTTGCGCCCTATGCGCACTGGCTGGCCTGCATGAGCATCGCCGGGGTGCTGGTCTATGCGTTCAATCCGATCATCCTGCAACCGGCGAAATCATTATTGCTATGGGGCAGCCTGGGCCTGCTGGGAGCGATTGCGGCTTGCATGCGCAGCCAGGCCGACCAACAGGGGACTCCATGAGCACCCACCCGACGATTTCCATCGTGACCTGTTCCTACCAGCAGGCGCGCTTCCTGGATGCCACCATGCGCTCGGTGCTGGCGCAACAGTATCCGGCACTGGAGTACATCGTGGTCGATGGCGGATCGGATGACGGCAGCAAGGCCATCATCGAGCGCCACGCCGGCGAATTGGCGTGGTGGGTATCGGAACCCGACCGCGGGCAGACCGACGCCCTGACCAAGGGCTTCGCCCGCGCCCATGGCGAGATCTGCGGCTGGCTATGTTCGGACGACTTGCTGTTGCCGCAGGCGCTGCACCGCATCGGCGCCTATTTCCGCGACCATCCGGAGGTGGATGTCGTATTTGGCGACGCGCTGTGGATCGATGCAAGCGGCGCCCTGATCAAGCCAAAGCGGGAAATGCCATTCAACCGCTTTGTGTTCCTGCATGGCTACAACTACGTGCCGCAACCATCAACATTCTGGCGTCGCAGCCTGTATGAGCAGGTCGGCGGACTGACGCCCGGCTTCGACATCGCGATGGATAACGACTTGTGGGAAAAATTCTCGCGTCATTCGCGCATTGCGCACATGCCGGCCTACCTGTCCTGCATGCGCTACTACCTCGAACAAAAGACCACCGCACCGCACATGCGGCAGCGCGGACATCAGGAGGGCACCAGCGTGATGTTGCGCGGCAGCCAGCTGGCACGGGCGTGCGTCGGGCGCCCCTTGCTCGGGTCAGCCCTGCGCGTGGCCGCGCGGGCGACGCGGGTGGTACAAAAAGCGGCAGCGGGCGGCTACACCGCGCGCGCGCCAAACGAATTACTACCCTGGTTGAAGGCGCATGCCACGGATGAACGCTAAGCGATTGAGCGCAGCGGCGCTGCTGATGCTGTGCCTGCTGCTGGCGGCGACCAGCACGGCAGCGATCCGCCATGTGCGGCCGGATCACCCACTGGCCAGCGACGATGGCGACGGCGGCGCGCAGCGGCCCTGGCGCACGCTGTCCCATGCGGCCCGGCATCTGCAGCCCGGGGACACCTTGCTGATCGCCGCCGGCATTTACCGCGACAGCCTGGTGCTGCCGCAGCGCGCCTGGTCGGCGTCCACGCCCACCACGATCGCCGGTGAGGGCCTGGTGGAGCTGCGCGGCACCGACCTGGTGGGCGGGTGGGAACGTCTGGGCGGCGGCGTCCTGGTAAAGCACGGCTGGAACAGCGAGCCGCAACAAGTGGTGGTGCATGGAAAGCTGCTGGTGCAGGCCGGCGGCACTGTTTTCGACGGCTATCCGCAGCGTGGCGATCACCCCCTGGCGGGCTTGCATCGCGGAGAGGGTGGAATCTGGCCAGGCCGCACCCCTGGCGGGCTGGCCGCGCTCACGCCGGGCGGCTTCTGGTATGACAGCGCAACGCGTTCGCTGTACTTGCGCCTGCCGGCGACGACGGCGCTGCCGGAAATCGAGGTCGCAACCCGCACCTGGCTGCTGCGTGCAGAAAATGTATCCGGCCTGGTGGTGCGCAACCTGCGCTTTCGCTATGCCAATACCAGCACCATGAGCCGCCAGGGCGCAGTCACGATCAAAGGCCACGGCAACACGCTGGAAATGCTCGCTGTGCTGGATGCCGATGGCGTTGGCATCGAGCTTGAGGGCGATGGCAACGTGATCCGGCAGTGCACGGTGATGCGGGCGGGTTACCTGGGCATCAAGGCGCGTGGCGCGCAAAACCTGATCGCCGACAACCGGGTCAGCCATAACAATGTGCGCGGCTTCAACAAGTGGTGGGAAGCCGGCGGCATGAAATTCATCGGCAATGGCGGCTTGCGGCAATCGCGCGTTGCGGCAAACGAGGTGGCCTATAACAATGGCGACGGCATCTGGTTCGACTGGGGCAATGACGACAACCAGGTCGAGCGCAACCGGGTGGCCTACAACACCGGGTTCGGCGTGCACTATGAAGCCAGCGCGCGCGGCGTCATCACGCAGAACCGGATATTCGGCAACGGCCAGCGTGGCGTCTACCTGTCGCACAGCCGCGACTCGGTCGTCACGCGCAATCTCATCGTCGCCAACGGTCTTGAGGGAATCGTGGCGATCGATGAGCAGCGCACCGACCCTCAAGGCTTGCTGGATTTGCGGCCCTGGCGCAATCGCATCAGCGGCAATGTGCTGGCCTGGAACAAGGGGCCGGCGCTGATACTGCCCGGCGCCCGCTACCGTAACGTGTCGGACGACAATGTCTACTTGCAGGACGATGCAGAACCCGGGCCCCTGTTTGCGATGGGCTGGCCAAAGACCTGGAACCGCCCGCAGCCGATTTCGGCATGGCGCGCCCGCGAAGGACAGGACATTGGATCGCGCGTGATCAGCAAGCGTATGGAGGCGACGATGCGCAATGCGCTCGCGCAGCGTTCCCTGGAAATCGATTTTTCCCGCATCGAGCGACTGGCCGGCGCCGCGGCGCCGGCGCTGGCTGGCCAGGCGCGGACATCCCGGTCGCTGCCAAGATAGCGAACCCGAATCAAGCAAAACAACGCAGAGCGACAATCAAGGGCCCCATGTACACGCGACGCATACTCGTCATCCACAATCGCTACCGTCATCGCGGTGGCGAAGATGTCGTGGTCGATGATGAAGTACAGATGTTGCGCGAGCACGGCCAGATCGTGCAGGTATATGGCCGCGACAATGCCAGCATCGGGCAAATGGCGCGCACCACACTGGCAAGGGAGACCATGTGGTCCTCACGGACAATGACTGAGCTGGGCCAGCACATCGACAGCTTCGCGCCCGATGTAATCCATGTGCACAACAGCTTCCCGCTGGTATCGCCGTCGCTGTACTGGGCAGCGGCAAGGAGGTCTTGCCCGGTGGTGCAGACGCTGCACAATTTTCGGCTGATGTGCCTGCAAGCGATGTTCCTGCGCAATAACCGCATCTGCGAAGATTGCAAGGGGGCGGTGCCGTGGCGCGGCGTGATGCGCGGCTGCTATCACGATTCGGCAGCGCAATCGGCAGTGCTGGCCGGCATGCTGGTGCTGCATCGCGGCCTCGGCACTTACCAGCGCAAGGTGACCCGCTACATTGCGCTCAATGAATTTTCACGCGACAAGTTCATTGAAGGCGGCCTGCCTGCCGAACGCATCGTCGTCAAGCCCAACTTCGTGCAGCCGCAGCCGCAGCCGGCGCAGGGCACGTTCCGCTCCGGCGCACTGTTCGTGGGCCGGCTATCGCTGGAAAAAGGCCTGTCGCTGATGGCCGAGGCTCTGGCATTGCTACCGTCCATGACGGTGGGCGTCATCGGTGACGGACCCGAGATGCCACTGGTCAGGGCGCATGCGCAGTTGCACGCCATGGGCCAGTTGAATCGCGCGGAGGTGATGCGGCACATGCAAGGTGCGGCTTACCTGCCGCTGGGCTGCGGCCCTGGGTGGCGTTAGCCGCCACCCGTCCCGTTTACAGCTTTTCGACCAGTACTGGCTTCATTCCCGCCGTCAGCACCTGCCCGCCCGATACACCACTGGCGCTGCCATCGATATTGCGTAGCCGCGTGTACCCGGTGGGTACCGTATAGCTGCTGGTGCCGCTGGCGCTCCAGACGATCGTTGCTTCATAGCCATTGGCGCGCGACAATTTGCATTGGTACTGGCTGCCGCTGACCTGGCACGGCGAAAAGCCAGCGCCGATCATCCAGTTATAGACCTCGCCATACGCCACGCCCGGCTTTTGCACCTGTCTGGTGTTGCGGTCGAACAGCGTGCCCCAGGTAAAGTGCTCCCAGCCATACCAGAACGTGCGGTCGATGCCATGGTGGAATGACAGCACCTGGAAGCGCGCAAGCCATGCAGCCTGCTGGTCCTGGTCCGCGCCCATCGGCCAGCTGGAATCACCCCAGCTATGCTCGGTATCCCAAAGTTGTTTCGCGCCCAGGCCATACTTTGCCTGCACGCTGCGCAAGTTAGCCACCAGAGCATTGAGGTATTCCGGCGGCCCGTACAGATAGGCGTGGAATGCCATGATGTCGAGGTAGGAGGCGCCACCCGCAGCGAAGTAGCCATCCAGCCAGCTGGCCGACGACGTGCCCTGCGGCGCAGGCGTGAGTACCGTTCCGCCGGCATTCTTGATGATCGGGTAGGCCAGGCGCGCCATCTCTACCAGTTGGGCGTTGCTGCCCTTCCAGAAATTTCCGGCATTGGGTTCGTTCCATAGCTCCCAGTACTTGATCTTGCCCTTGTACCGGTTAGTGATTTGCGTCACGAAGTTGGTCCATGCAGCCGACTGCGGTGCAAAGCATGAGCCAGCGCTGGCCCCATCACACGCTCCGCCTGCATTGGTCGAAGCCCAGGCCGGCACATAGCCGAAGGTATAGACCAGGTCGACGCCGCGCGCGGTCGAATCATTCACCAGTGCGTCGAGGTTGGCCCAGTTGAACACGCCGCTGGACGGGTTCAGATCGATCCATGCCACACCGGGCCAGGAATCCCATGTGCGCTGGATTGAAAATTTCACGCTGGGCCAGCCCGTGTAGGTTTGGGCGGCGAGGTGCATGCCAAAAAATTCGGGGGGGACGATGCGACCGGTGATTGTGGTGGTGGTCGGATCTGTAGTGCCGGTTGTCGGCGTTGTACCCGAGATCGGACTGCTTACTGTCCTGATTTTCTTTGCAAATACGTCTGCATTAGCCTGGTCAGCCAATGCGGCATCCGTGCCATCAGCGCTGCCACCGCCGCCACCGCCGCCGCACGCCGCCAGCATGACGATCGCACTGGCTGCAAATGCGACGCGCAGGCTGCGCCACCCTTCCCTGTTTACTGCCCTCATTGACAAACTCCCCCTTTATGACGCCGTCATGCCGAACGGGCATGACATCGCGCAATGAGGGAGTTCGATGCCGCATGGAAACAATAGTTCCGTAAGGAATTGTTTCAATAGGGAATTGTTTCAGCTTGGGTAACTGGCTCGGGTTGTCAGCCTGGCAGCCTCTCCCCGCCGCCGAGCACGCACCACCAGGGTGCCAGCCAGCTTGTCATGCCATCCCTGCTTCCTGGGATGAAACGCCACCCACAAAAAGCCCAGGCCAAATGGCACCATCGACAACAGCAAACCAAGTGAGCGCCCAAGCTGCTGCGCCAGCCCCGGAGGGCATCCGGTGCGCTCATCAACCACTACGGCCGAAATCGCCAATTTGCCAGGCGTGGACCCCGGCGCCAGGTAGAACAACAGCGCTGCCACGGCAGATGGCAACAACCACAGCAGTGCGCCAACGCCGATTTGCTGCAAACCGCCAGCACCCATCAGCCTGGCAACTTGCACCAGCGGCATCGCTAGCGCCGCCAGCAGGCCCAGATCGATCACGCCCGCCCAGGCTCGTGCCCAGAAGCCGACATATTCGAGTTCGCACGGCTGATCGTCACTGCCCAGAGGGCGCGCCAACTGTCGCCAGAATTTCATCGCATGCCTGAATGGACTGGGTCTAGAATCGGGGGGTTGCATCGGCCCGCTACGACACGACGCGATAGTTATCGTAGCGCCACTACTGTTGCCCACCTTGACATGGACCATATGGACCCGCAACTCGATCTGCTGGGCAGGATTGTGCAAAATACAATCGCGCCGGCGTTCCTGTTGGGCGCTGTCGCCATGCAGATGCGGGTGCTGAATAATCGCCTCTCGCGCATCGTCGACCGCCAGCGCTGGCTCAGGGAGCAAGCCGGCACCATGCCCGGCAACGCCACGCCAACTGCTGAACACCGGCATGAGACCGGCGTGCTGTTGCAGCGCCAGCGTGCGATTCAGCGCGCAATCCTGCTGGCGGGGATGTGCGCCCTGCTGGTGTGCTGCGTCATCGTGGCAATGTTCGTCGAGGATGCACTTGACCTGGGCATGGAGGCCGTGGTGGCGATGCTGTTCGTTGCCGGCCTGGCCAACCTGGTGCTGAGTTACCTGTTCTTCCTGGACGAAATATTCCTGTCCATGCGCAAGCTCAAGTTGACCATCCGCGGCAGCCGCCGCCTGCCGGACTGAGCCGGCCTTGCGGTCAGGCGAAAAAGCGCTGCTGCAATTCTTCCAGGCCAAGGCTAGACAGGACTTCCTGCAGGCGCTGCGCCGCACGCGCGCGCGGCAGGTCTTTATAGCTGGCGATGATCAACTCGTTTTTCATCGAGTGCTCCCAGCCAACCAGTTCTGTCACACGCACCTGGTAGCCATGCGCCTCCAGTTGCAGGCAGCGCAGCACGTTGGTCACCTGGCTGCCGAATTCACGTGTATGCAACGGATGTCGCCATAGTTCAGTCAGCACATCGCGCGCCAGCGCGCGGCCCTTGCCCCGGTTCAGCACCGAAGCAACTTCGGCCTGGCAGCAAGGCACCAGCACGACAAAGCGAGCTTTCCTGGCCAGTGCAAAACGAATGGCGTCATCGGTCGCTGTGTTGCAGGCATGCAGCGCGGTGACGATGTCGACCTGTGCCGGCAACAAGGGCGAGGTGATGGACTCGGCAACGGAAAGATTCTGGAAATCCATCCGCGTGAATCCCAGCCTGGCAGCCAGTTCGCGTGACCTGGTCACGAGTTCTTCCCGCATTTCGATCCCGACCACGGTACCGTGCCCGCGCGACTTGAAGAACAGGTCATACAGGATGAAACCGAGGTAGGACTTGCCGGCGCCATGGTCTACCAGGTGCATGTCCGGCCGGGTCTGCTCAATCTCCTGCAACAAGGGCTCGATGAACTGGAACAGATGGCTGACCTGCTTGAGCTTGCGGCGGCTGTCCTGGTTGAGCTTGCCCTCGCGTGTAAGGATGTGCAGTTCCTTCAACAGTTCGAGCGATTGTCCGGGGCGGATTTCGTGGGAGGCGGTCATTGGTCCGGTTGACGGGTGCGTGGATCGCCATTGTACGACCGGTGGCGGAGCTGCATGCGGCTAGCCGTCGCTTCGGATCGCCGGCCCCCGGCCGAGTTTGTCCGGCCCCACCAATTTTGCAGTGGACGGACCCGCTAGGTCCTGAAACCGGAAAATGCCGTCTGGAAGGTGTCATGCAGCTCGGCGCGCCCCTGGAACGGCGAGGATGCGACGCCGTTGACGATCGGATCAAGTTTTTTGACCAACCTGGCGCACTCCGACTTTCCCAGCACCGCTTCATGCTTTTTCATGAAATCGGCAATCTGACGGATCGAGCCATGACTGATCGGCCCCTGCCATAAGCAATTTTCGCCTTCGAATCGAATTCCGATCGCGATATGCAAGAGCGGCGTGATGTCCTTGAGCCTGGGTTTCTCGGTGACACGCGCCAGCAACGGCCCAACCATGTCGCAGCGCGCGGCATTGGCCAACATCGCGCTCCATTGCGGCTTGCTGACCTGATCCGGAGACGGCCCCCTCGCAAGAGCTTCGACAATGCCTGACCTGATTTTGCTGTACGGATCTGCCTGCAGGGATTTCAGTCCTTCTTCGATGAACTTCCAAAAACCGGCATGGTCCGCACCACCTTTGCGGTCCAGATACGTGGCCGCCGTTGCAGCGAATTCCTCGGCCGGGTTGAACATCTCTGGAAACATGGTCCGTAAGTCGGGACGGGGCCTGGGTGCCGCCGCTGGTGCTGGTGCTGGTGCTGGTGCTGGTGCTGGTGCTGGGGCTTGGGCTTGGGCTTGGGCTGGCGCTGGCGCTGGCGCTGCTGCGTTTCCACCGGCATTGAGTTCGTCTGCCAGGCGCGCACTCGCCGCCCAGCTTTCCGCCTTGGCCGTCCTGCCTGGAGCGATCGGTGCCGCTTGACTGCGGTGATCGATGCCTGGCGCATCGTTGAGCCTGGTCGGACTGGCGGACTTGCTGACATAGTCCGGCTCACTCGTGCTCTGCGCTGCGGTGGGCGCGAGCATTGAATTGGTCGAGGTCGCACTGCTTTGCTGGCTGGTGCGCGACGGCGTTGCCATCTTGATTTTTTTGACTGAACTGTCGCCTCCCGCATCCCTGGCCTGTCCGGAATCGTGCTTGACCGGCTGCGTGCCACGCCCCTGTTTGACCTTGCCCAGTCTGTCGCCCATCGCCTATCCCCCTGTATGCCAGTGATGCTGCTGTTTTCAGCAGCATCATTTCCATATGCGAACAATTGTTCGCATAGCGCACTCAGTAACAAAAGTAGCTAACAAGTTCCATGGAGGGGGGATTGATGGCAGGGTTGATGGCAGGGTTGATGGCAGCGGTGCTGTCAGCTGCTGGCCCGACTTCGGGCCAAGCTGTGGTGGCTATTGCATTCGTAGCGGGGAATGATGCCGGGAGGCCTTGTCCCGGATGTACATGATGAAGGGGCCCAAGGACGCGACGACATCGAGATCTTGCCGGATCAGGCGACCGGCTCTCGATGTCGGCGCGTTCGCTGGCCCCTATCGGGAACCGGTGCCGGACGATCCGCTCGATCCGCCAGGACGACTCATGCCACTTGATCCGGAGCTGGTGCCGGACGTTCCTGAGCTTCCGGAGGAGCCGCTGGAACTGGCGCCGGCGCCAGCCTCATCACGTTTCTGGCAGCCGGCCATGCCAGCCAACGCCACACTTACTGCGAGCAAGGCAATCATGCCCTTTGCGTTCTTCATATCAGTTTCCTCGTGTCAAAAGCAGGGTAGCCGTGCGGAAATTCGGCTGTTGTAATCCCTGTTCCATCAGAGGCATGGTCAGCGTCCATGGTTCATCGCGCAAGCCGCTGGCTTTGCGCAAGCGCAAGCCGGTTCGTGGATAGCCCCGATTGCAATCCTTGAAAATGACGATGTGGCGAGCCAGGGATATAAATGCCGGCAGCGATGGTCAGATACCAACGGCCTTGTCATTGTGGACAGTGTGCTGCACAGAATCGGAGACACATGGGTATTGAATAATTTGCACTTCTGTAAATATCGTCGTTGCAAATTCTGCAAAGCTGATTGACCTTGGAGAAACGCATGAACAATGGATTCAACTTATGCAGCAATTTCGTAAGCACGCCACCGCCCGAAGCCGAAAATTTCGACACCATGCAGTTACGCAATGCGGGTTTGCCGATTCGCTGCGGTGAGCTGTACGGCGCGTCGGCACCGATGCAGCATCTATTCCAGATGATAGAAAAAGTTGCTCCCACGCGCGCCAATGTGCTGGTCTCGGGCGAAAGCGGTACCGGCAAGGAACTGGTTGCAGCAGAGATCCACCGTCTCTCGCGCGAGCGTGACAAGCCATTCATTGCAATCAACTGCGGCGCGGTGTC
>NZ_JAUSNH010000076.1 GCF_030645335.1 Lacisediminimonas sp.
CGTTGCGCGCAACCGCTACATCAATACGGTACGCGAGTACAACGTGCTGACCCGCAGTTTCCCGACCAACCTGACGGCGATGATGTTTGGCTATCAGGTAAAGCCCAATTTCGCCGTTGAGAACGAGCGGGCGATTTCGAATGCTCCCGCCGTCAATTTCGGGAAATAGGCGCGACCGGGATCCCCTCACATGCTCGCCTTCAAGCATTTGCTTGCCTACCTGCTGCTAACCCTGGCAGCCCACGTTTGGGCGCAGGATTTCGTCGCCGTGCCGCCGTTGCAGGCACGCGTCACCGACCTTGCTGGCATGCTCAAGCCGGAGGAGCGCAGCAAGCTGGAAAGCGTGCTGAAGGAACATGAGGATCGCACCGGCAATCAATTTGCCGTGCTGCTCATCAACAGCACCGCGCCCGAAGCCATCGAGCAATACAGCATCCGGGTCGCCGATGCCTGGAAGCTCGGTCGCAAGGGCGTGGACGACGGCGTCATCCTGGTCGTTGCCAAGGACAATCCGGCGGCGTTGCGCAGGCTGCGCATCGAAGCCGGCCGTGGCGTGCAAGGATCGCTGACCGACGCCCAGTCAAAGCGCATCCTGCAAGACGTGATCGCCCCGCATTTCCGCCAGAACGATTATTACGGGGGACTTGCTGCCGGGATGGCCGCCATCGCAGCAACCGTCGCCAAGGAGCAACTGCCGGCGAACCAGAAGGCCGCTACCGCAATCGACGAGGTTGGTATCGCGGGCTGGTTGCCGTTCCTGGTATTTGCGTTCGTCATTTTCACGGTGATCGCCCGCACGCGCAATGGCCAGCGTAAATTCAGTTCCGACGGCTGGGGTCGTTCGGCCGGGATCATCCTTGGCAGTGGCTTGGGATACGGCACACAACACGGCCTTGGCCGCGGCGGCATGACTGGCTGGGGCGGCCTGGGCGGTGGTGGCGGTGGCGGTGGCGGATTTTCAGGCGGTGGCGGCGGTTTCGATGGCGGCGGCGCATCGGGGAATTGGTAACCATGTTCAAACGAATTTTTCGCCACCTGACCACGACTGCCGCCGCTGGCCGGCGCGCCTTTCCGCCGGACGGAATGAAAGCCATCCAGAAAGCAATTTCACGCGGTGAAAAGCTGCACCGGGCCGAGATCCGGCTGATGGTCGAAGCGTCGATGGATCTCGGCGCATTGCTCGAAGGCAGGACGTCACGCCATCGCGCACTGGCGCTGTTCTCGGAATACCGGATCTGGGATACCGAAGAAAACACCGGCATCCTGTTGTACATCAACCTGGCCGACCATCAGGTCGAGATCGTCGCCGACCGTGGCGTCAACAAGCTGCTCGACGCCGCGCAATGGCAGCAGCTTTGCCGCACCATCACGTCCGGCTTCGCCGTCGGCCGCTATGACGAAAGCGTGGTGGAGGCAATCGACTCGCTCAACGCGCTGCTGCACCCCAGCCTGCCCGCTGGCAGCGACAACCCGAACGAACTTTCGAATCGTCCGATGATGCTGTAGACGGCTTGCATCCCGATACAACGCGCTTGCAGTCGCGCACTGGCGCTCAGCCCTTCTCCACGATCCATCGCAGCAAGGCATCATGCGCTGCCTGCGAAGCCGGTGCATTGGCATGATTCACGATGCTGACCACCGCATAGCGCCGGCCCGAGGCGGCAAGCACGTAGCCAGCGATCGAGCGCACCGAATTCAGGCTGCCGGTCTTGATATGCGACGCGCCAGCAAGCTGCTGCAAGCGGTTGCGCATCGTGCCATCGAACCCGGCCAACGGCATTGACGACAGGAACTCCGCCATTGCCGGCGAATGGAAAGCGGACACCAGCAACTTTCCCAGCATGCGCGGCGTCAGTTGCGCGCTGCGCGACAAGCCCGAGCCGTTATCGATCACCAGTTCCGGCGCGCCGATTCCCTTCGCGGCCAGCCACGCGCGCACGGCATCGCCACCGCGCTGGATATCCCCCGGCTGTCCCGATACCTGCGTCCCGATAGTCAGCAGCAACTGGTGCGCCATCACATTGTTGCTGTACTTGTTGATATCCCGCACCACTTCCGACAGTGCCGGCGAACGCCATTCGACCAGCAGCCGTGCATCGGCCGGTACCGCGCCCGCACGTATGTCGCCGGTGAACACGCCACCAAGTTCGCGCCAGATCTGGCGGAATACCATGCCGAAATACTGGTCCGCCGATACCTGCCATGCATGCATGCTCCAGGTCCGCTCGCCGCAACTGGCCGGATAGCTGCCATCGAAGCTGATGCCATTTGCACCGGGCCGCCCCCGCAAGCCACGCTTCCAATCATTGCATGCGCCGCCGCCCAGTTGCGGCGTGGCCACGGGATATCCATCCACCACCGGCTCGGTCGACACTCGCACCATGCCGGCCACTTCATCCGGCAGGAAGCGCAATGACAGCGCCCGGTAATTGAGCAGCAGCGCATCCGGTGCGGCATTGTAGGGGCGATGCGGATCGCCATCGAAGGCAGCGGGATCCGTCACCGCCGCCTGGAAATAGCTGCGGTCGAGCACCAGGTTGCCGCGGATTTCACGGATGCCGCGCGCCCTGACCTGGCGCAGGAACAACCAGAAATTTTCGACCACCAGCTTGGGGTCGCCGCCACCGCGAACGACCAGGTCGCCCTGTAGCACATCGCCTGACTGCAGGCCGGTGGCAAAGGCTTGCGTGCGCCAGGTGAAGGCCGGGCCAAGCAGCTCAAGCGCGGCATTGGTCGTGACCAGTTTCATCACCGACGCCGGATTGAATGCCGAATCGGCATTCAGTTGCATGGTCGGCAAAGTAGCCGAGACATCCTGCACAAGCACGCCGATGGCCTGGCGCGGAATGCCGGCCCGCGTGAACGCTTGCACAACTGGCTCTGGCAGGGATTGCGCCGCTGCGCCATGGTGTAGCCAGCATACGGCGGCCACCAGTAGCGCGACAAACGGCTTGAATGAATGCATAGTCATGCCTGGTTGCGGTAACGCACATGTTTCGATCAGGAATTATCCCATGCAGAAGGGGGAGGCCGACGACATGAATTACACTGCTGCCGCACCCTCACCACCTGGACCACCAGCACAATGATTCCCTACCTGACTGCCACCCAATTGCGCCAGGCCCTGCCCTGGCCGGCGCTGATCGACGCACTGCGAACCGCGTTTTTAAAGGGGGTCATTGCTCCCACCCGGCATGTGCATCAAGTCGATGAGAAAGAAGGCACGGTCCTGCTGCTGATGCCGGTGTGGCAGCCGGGCGCCCATATGGGCGTCAAGCTGGTGACGGCTGCACCCGGCAATCCGGCACGTGGGCTGCCGACCCTGCATTCGGTATTCGTGCTGTTCGACACGACAAGCGGCCAGCCAAAGGCGCTGCTGGATGGCGAAGAACTGACGCTGCGCCGCACTGCTGCCGCTTCTGCGCTGGCATCAAGTTACTTGTCGCGGCCCGACAGCAAGACTTTGCTGGTGGTGGGCAGCGGTTCGCTCGCACCCTACCTGGCGGCGGCGCATTGCGCGCAGCGCGGCATTGAACGGGTATTGGTGTGGGGCCGGCAGGCCGACCGGGCCCGGGCGAGCCTGGCGCATATCCGGGATCTGGGCTTGCCCGCTGGTGTGGAGCTTGATATTGCTAGCGACCTGCCGCAGGCGGTGGCAACGGCCGACATCATCACGGCGGCCACCACCAGCACGGTGCCAATCCTCCAGCGCGGCTGGATCAGGCCTGGCACGCATATCGACTTGGTGGGCGGGTTCAAACCGGACATGCGCGAAGCCGACGACGACCTGATCGCGGCAGCCACTCTGTTTGTCGACACCCGGGGCGGCGCGTTAGCCGAAGCAGGCGACCTGCTGCAGCCGATCCGGAACGGCCGCATTACGCGCGACTCAGTGCTGGCCGAACTGGCCGACCTGGTACATGGCCGCCATCCCGGCCGCCGCAGTCAGAGCGAAATATCCTTGTTCAAATCCGTCGGCACCGGCATAGAAGACCTGGCCGCAGCTGACCTGGCCTGGTCGGTGCTGCGGCCGGCCGACTGACCGGCCGCGGCGGGCTATTGCGACGAATGCGTGCGACCAGGCTGTGCTGCTACTTCGCAGCGGAAACAGCAGCAGCCGCAGGTGGTGCGGCCGCCAGTTTCAGGTCGAACGACAGATCGGCTGCCTGTTCGGGCGTGATCGCGATGCCCGCGGCCAGCAACTTACGTACGGCCAGGTGATCCGGAGTCCGGTTGACCGACTCGGCGCCAAGGAACGCACCGTCGCGGAAACAGAAAACCGAAAAGGCATTGTCGTCCGGCGACCCGCGCAGCACGGCCTGGTCATGGGATGAGGTAATGCCGGCCATCTGCAGGCGAACATCGTATTGCTCGCTCCAGAACCAGGGCACGTTGTTGTAGGGCGGCGTTGGCTTGCCTGCCAGACGGGCAGCAACGCAGCGAGCCTGGTCCGTCGCATTTTGCACCGACTCCAGCCGGATCAGGCCACCCGCAAAACTGCTCGGGAAGGAAGCACAGTCGCCGATCGCCGATATAAATGGATCCGAGGTGAGCAGGTTTTCATCGACCACCACACCGTTCTTGACGGCCAGTCCGGCAGCCTCAGCCAGCTCGGCATTTGGCAGCACGCCAATACCGACCACGGCCAGATCGGCTTCCAGCACAGTGCCGTCATCGAGCACAACGCCGGTAAGCCGGCCATTTTCACCGACAAAACGCTGGACCGAACGATTAAGGATGATCGGTACGCCATTTGTGTCGTGCCTGGCAGCCAGGTAAGACGACATTTGCACGCTCAGTACGCGTGACATCGGCCGCGCCGCGGCTTCCACCACACTGACTGCGATGCCATGCGCGCGGGCTGCCGCAGCGAATTCCAGTCCGATGAAGCCACCGCCGACCACGACCGCGCGCCTGGTCTGGCCGAGCCGCTCGCGCAAGCTGCGCGCTTCCGCCAGTGTGCGCAGGTAGAACACGCCGTCAAGCTCAGCGCCCGGCGCCGGCAAGGGACGATTGCGTGCGCCGGTTGCCAGCACCAGATGGCTGTAAGCGAGTTCGCCACCCGATGCCAGGCTGATGCTTCGCCTGGCGGTGTCGATAGCGGTGATCTGTTCACCCAGCATCAATTCAACCCGCTGGTCTGCGTAGACTTTCTCGGCGCGCAGCAGCAGGCCGGATTCCTCCAGCTTGCCTGCCAGGTAATCCTTGGATAGCGGGGGACGCTGGTAAGGCAGCGAGGGCTCGTCGCCGACCAGGACGATCCGGCCTTCGAAACCAGCCTGACGCAGCGACACCGCGGCCTGTGCGCCGGCCTGGCCGCCACCGGCGACGATAACCGGTGCGTCGCTCATATCTGCGTGCTCGGCAGGTGCACCACGAGTCCGTCGAGCTCAGGCGTAACTGTCACCTGGCATGACAATCTGCTGCTGGAGCGACGCTCGGCAGCGACCGAACCGAGCATCTCGTCTTCCACTGCGTCCATCGGCGGCAGCCGCGATTCCCAGGCAGGGTCGACATATACATGGCAGGTTGCGCACATGGCCGAGCCACCGCATTCGGCAACGATACCCTGTATGCCATTGGCGATTGCCGCGTGCATCAGTGTCGTGCCGCTAGCGACTTCCAGCGTTTGCTGCTGGCCTTCAGGTTGGATATAAACGATTTTAGGCATGTCGTGATCAGGTAAGTTCGTAATGTCAGTATGCAAATGTGGCGCGTGGATGGGGAATGCCGGCGCGCGTGAACGTAGACTTTAAAACGGTCAACGGTGAAACGGTTAAAGCAGTAAGGCAATCAATGTGACTGGCGGCATCGCCACGCACATTGACTGCCTCGAATGTCCGGCAAGATCGGCCGGGTACAACGTCAGCGCAGTCGCATCGGCAAATACTCAAACCCGCGCAAGGTATTGTGCAAGCGCTGGCGCGGTTCGCCAACGACTTCAATGGACGAGACTTGCGTCGCCAACGCGCGCAAAATCATTTCCACTTCGAGCCGGGCGATCATCTGTCCGACACAGCCGTGGATGCCCATGCCAAAGCCAACATGGCCGATCGTGCTGCGCGTGATGTCGAAACGGTCCGGGTCGCTCCACTGGCGCGGATCGCGATTGGCCGATCCCAGCGACATCATGATTTTTTCTTCCGCAGGAATGGTGACGCCCGCCAATTCTACCTCGCGAGTCGTGGTCCGGAAAAAAGTCTGGAACGGCGACTCGAAACGCAGCAGTTCCTCGAACGCCGGACGCGCAAGGTCAGGTTTGGCGCGCAAGGCCTGCCACTGGTCCGGATGAGTGGCGAAACAATACACGGCGGTGGCCAGCGAATTGGCCGTCGTATCGATACCGGCAGACAAGAACGAACGCACGACTTTCGCGCCTTCCTCGTCGGTCAGGATGCCGTCGTCCACCGCGTCGAAGATACGGATTCCCAGGCCATCCGGCGAAAGGTTCCTGCGCTGGCAGGCATCCCAGACCCAGTTCGCCACGTCCTCGCCATTTTCCATCGCCTTCGCATACAGCGCGTTGCGCGGCCCCATCGCGTTGAACACCATATCGCCATAGGGAATCAGGTTCTGGCGGCCCTCTGGCCGGATCCCGATCGCATCGGCAAACACCTTTAGCGGAAATGCTTCGCCCAGGTCCTTGACGGCGTCGAAGCTGTCTTGCTGTAACAAACGCCCGACCAGCGCGACGGCTTCTTCCTCGAACTTCGAGCGCAACGCGCGCAAGGCAGCGGGCGACAGCGCCCGGCTGATCACGGCGCGATTACGCGTGTGTTCGGGCGGATCGGTTTCCAGCAGCATGCTTGGCGGACGCCACGGCTTTTCCTTGTGGAAGTTGGCCAGGCCGACACCGCCCCCGGAGCAAAAGGTCGCAGGGTCTTCCAGGATCGCGCGCACTTCTGCATAGCGCCCGGTTGCGTATGCGTTCCATTTCTCCAGGAATACAAGCTGTCCCGCATCCCGCAATTGCGCGTGGTACGGATAGGGATTGAGTATGTATTCCTCCGAAAACGGATCCAGGTCCATCACCGGCGCCCCACTGATTGTGGCGTCCATTCCTGCCATGTTCATCTCCTTGTTACCGAGCGGCAGCAACAATCCTGCCGCATGATCGCGCCCGGATACGGGCGCCTGCATGGGCGGCAAGCCGGCATCGGCCCGCCGCACATTTGCCTCACATACTCCTCAAATACGCACTACATCAATTCCTGCGCTTGTACGGTCCCAGCACCTTGACCGCCGCAGCAGCAAAGCTGGTGTCCAGCACCTGGTTCACCGTGATTGCACCTTCAATGTAACCCTGGTCCTTGAAAAACTGCAGATCCTTGTTCAAGGTGGCGTCATTCATCTTGCCATCCGGATCGATGCCGTTTGGCGTCATCTTCCGGTACAGCTCAGGATCCTTGACGTTGGCATCCTGCACCAGGATCTGGATCACTTCGGCCGCAGCAGGACCGGCGAACTTGCCATCCTTTAACGCGTCGTTATATACCCGGGCGCCCTTGATGTAGGCAATCATGAACTTCCTGGCGATCTCGGGCGATTTCTCGATGAACTGGCCGCCGTAGAAAAGTGCAGCAATAGTCTGGTTCGGATAGATTTTATCCATTGACATGCGCACCGCAACGCCGCGTTCGACTGCCTGCGTCGCAGACGGCTCGGCGGTCAGGGCAGCATCAACAGCGCCATTCTGCAAGGCCGCCACATGCTGCGGATAGCTGATGTATTCATGCTGCACGTCATTGAAGGTCAGGCCTTCGCTCTTGAGCGCCTCGTTGAGCTTGGAACTTTGCGATCCGCCCTTGCCGGCCTCACCGACCTTCAGGCCTTTGAGGTCCTTGAAGCTCTTTACCTTGCCGGAATCCACCAGCGCCTTGCGCACCAGGATAGGCACATAGTCATAACCAGGCGGCGAAGATCCCTTGTCCGCAACGATCTTGATATTGATGCCCCGTGCTGCTGCATTGAACAGGCCGGCCGATATTGCCCCGGCCGCCACATCGAGCTGGCCCGTGCCCAAGGGCGCAATCATTTTCGGGCCGGCATCGAAACGCACGAAGGTGACCTTGATGCCCTGCTCGGCAAAATAGCCCTTGCGGTTGGCAATGAAGAATGCGGCATCGCTGACCACACCATTGGTGCCGATGCGTACTTCGACCGGCTCGGCAGCAAAGGCCGCCAATGGCATGGCAGTGGACAAGCCGCCGAGCAGCAAGGCGGTGACAAGCGGAGCGCGCAAGCGCGACGCAGAAGGAAAAGCGATACGGATCATTGAAAGTCTCCTTGGCATTTATCGTTGGTTTTATATTGTGGTGCTGTCCTGCCCTGCCTTGGCCAGCTCATGCCGGCCTGGTTAACCGGCCAGGAACCGGCGCGTACTTTCAATGGCGCCTTCCTGCAGGAATGGTGTCGGATCCAGGTCTTCTCCGGGTATCTTTACCTTGGTGAATACATGGCCACTGTACTTGACGGGCCTGGTTGCATCCAGGCCCATTTTGGCACTGATTCCCTGCAATTCCTGGGGAATGTCCTCGCTGCCGAATGCCACTGTCGTGGACGGGTCGAGTATCGAGCCCTGCGCGCCAGATACGACGAGCAGATCGCGGTCCGCCTGGAAGCGCGTGGCAATCGCCCATTCCACCTGCTTCGGGTCATGTACATCCACATCCTCGTCCACCACGACCACATGCTTGACGTCGTAATGCCCGGCGAACGCGCCCATGATCACATTCTTGGGCTCGCCTTCGCGCTGCTTGTGCAACTTCACATAAAGGTGATAACGGCAGGTACCGCCCACCGACAAGTGCACATCGCGCACGCCGGGGAAGCTGCGCTGCAAATGGGCCAGCAAGGTGGCTTCGCGCGGGATCGCGCCCATCAGCAAGTGCTCCATCTCGGCCGGCACCACGGTGTGATAGATCGGATTCTGGCGATGGGTCACCGTATCGACGTGAATGACTTCGCGCATTTCCGCCGAACTGTAATACTTTGGAAACTCGCCGAACGGCCCTTCCATTTCACGGTCCTCGACCAGGATCCGTCCTTCAATCACGATTTCCGCATCAGCCGGCACCCGCACTTCGCTGGTCAGGCATTTGGTCACACGCAGCGGCGCACCGTGCAATGCACCGGCGATTCCCAGCTCGTCGACATTGAGCGGCACGATCGCTTGCGAAGCCAGCAAGGTCAGCGGGTCCACGCCAATCACGACGGCGACCGGCAGCGATTCGCCGCGCTTGACGGCGGCCTGGTAAAACGCCCAGGTATGACGCGGCAACATCAGCACCGCCATCCGGTTTTTGGAATTCACCTGGATCCGGATGATCGACACATTCTGTATGCCGGTATCGGGATTGCGGGCAATGATCAGGCCGGCCGTAATATAAGGCCCGCTGTCATGCTCGCTGTGGGTCGGAATCGGCAGCAGCGTGCGCATATCCACTTCGCGGTGCACCACCGCCTGGCAAGGCGCAGAACCGGCCGCCACTTCGTCCCAGGGCAAGGGGTTCTCGACCGCCTTGCGGTAGGCCTGCAACAGTTCGCTGTTGTCCACGCCCATTGCCTCGGCAATCCATTCGCGCCGCGACATGAAACCAGTCACGACAGGGATTGAATGACCATCGGGTTGGGGGAAAAAGACTGCCTTGCTGGCGTCGAGGTGCTTGCCGATCGCAGCAACCTGGTGCTTGAGGGCCACGCCGGGGCGCGCCACGACCAGACGGTCTGTCTTGGCCAGCCGGTCCAGCCAGCTGCGCATCGTCAGGGGCGCGCGGGAATCCGATGCCATGCTCATTTGTCTCTCTCCTGTGCCAGCCCTGCTGTCAACGACAGCGCGCCGGTCCTGCTATCAAGTGCGCCACAGGAAGGTATTGGAGGGGCTGGCAGATGGAAAAGCGAAACCAAAGCACTCATCGTCAGGTTTTTAACAGGCAATGAGCGGCTCGAGATGCGATCCCGGCCCGGGCTTGCCGCCATCGGACGGTCGTTAGCTGTCGGGCCCGTGTCTCCGCTTACGCTTCGTGTGAGCGAAATTTGTTCTTATACCAGCACAAGTATAAGCCCGCCCCCTCTTGTATCGGTAGAGATAAATTGACCCTGCGCGATAGAAAAACTCACGCTACGACCGCCAATCTGGCCGCGCTTCGATGAGCAAGTGCCGCGTCCGATCGGCGCCGATTTTCCATCGCGGTCGCGGCGCCCGGATCAAAGCACATCTATTTCAGGCTTGAAAAGTTGTCGACCCGTCCCTATACTTAGCACTCGTCGGAGTAGAGTGCTAACAACAGTGCTATCCTCCTGCTTTCGCCGGGACGGGCCAAGCCTGTCCTACTGCTGTGCCGCTGCGGCGACTTTCGCCGCAAAATAAATATAACCAACTGATTTATAAGGAGTTTGTATGAGCCTTCGTCCTTTGCATGACCGTGTCATCGTAGAACGTCTCGAAAAGGAAACCACGACCGCTTCCGGTATCGTGCTGCCGGGCGACGCTGCTGAAAAGCCAGACCAGGGCAAAATCCTGGCAGTCGGCAATGGCAAGATCCTCGAAGACGGCAAAGTTCGCCCACTCGATGTCAAGGTCGGCGACACCGTACTGTTCGGTAAATATTCGGGCCAGGCAGTCAAGGTTGACGGCAAGGAAGTGCTCGTCATGCGCGAAGAAGACATCATGGCGATCGTCGAGAAGTAATCCACCCAATACAGAATTCCGAGAAATCCGGGAAATCAGGAGAAAAATATGGCAGCTAAAGACGTAATTTTCGGCGACAGCGCACGCGCCAAGATGGTAGAGGGTGTCAACATCCTCGCCAACGCAGTCAAAGTCACACTGGGCCCTAAAGGCCGCAACGTTGTCATCGAGCGGTCGTTCGGTGCACCGACGATCACCAAGGACGGCGTCACCGTCGCCAAGGAAATCGAACTCAAAGACAAGCTGATGAACATGGGCGCGCAGATGGTCAAGGAAGTCGCTTCCAAGACCGCTGACAATGCCGGTGACGGTACCACGACAGCAACCGTGCTGGCCCAGGGCATCGTGCGCGAAGGCATGAAGGCTGTTGCAGCCGGCATGAACCCGATGGACCTCAAGCGCGGCATCGACAAGGCGGTTACCGCCATGGTTGAAGAGCTCAAGAACATCGCCCGTCCTTGCACCACGTCCAAAGAAATCGCCCAAGTCGGCGCGATCTCGGCCAACAGCGACCCATCGATCGGCGAGCGCATTGCCGAAGCCATGGAAAAAGTCGGCAAGGAAGGCGTCATCACGGTTGAAGACGGCAAGTCCCTGAACGACGAACTCGACATCGTCGAAGGCATGCAATTCGACCGCGGCTACCTGTCGCCTTACTTCATCAACAATCCGGACAAGCAAGTTGCGGTTCTCGAGAACCCGTTCGTTCTGTTGTATGACAAGAAAATCGCCAATATCCGTGACCTGCTGCCGGTACTCGAGCAAGTTGCAAAGTCCAGCCGTCCACTGCTGATCATCGCTGAAGATGTCGAAGGCGAAGCACTGGCGACCCTGGTGGTCAACAACATCCGCGGCATCCTGAAGACTTGCGCAGTCAAGGCTCCTGGCTTTGGCGATCGCCGCAAAGCCATGCTGGAAGACATCGCCATCCTGACCGGTGGCCAGGTCATCGCTGAAGAAGTTGGCATGACGCTCGAAAAAATCGCACTGACCGATCTGGGCCAGGCAAAGCGTATCGAAATCGGCAAGGAAAACACCATCGTCATCGACGGTGCTGGCCAGGCTGCTGCAATCGAAGGCCGCGTCAAGCAGATCCGCGTGCAGATCGAAGAAGCAACGTCGGATTACGACCGTGAAAAACTGCAAGAGCGCGTAGCCAAGCTGGCTGGCGGTGTTGCCGTGATCAAGGTTGGCGCTGCCACCGAAATCGAAATGAAAGAAAAGAAAGCCCGCGTTGAAGACGCACTGCATGCTACCCGTGCAGCCGTCGAAGAAGGCATCGTGCCTGGCGGCGGCGTAGCCCTGCTGCGCGCGCGTTCGAACCTGAAGGTCAAGGGCGACAATGCTGACCAGGACGCAGGCATCCGCATCGTGTTGCGCGCCATCGAAGAGCCACTGCGCATGATCGTCACCAACGCCGGCGAAGAAGCATCCGTCGTCGTCAACAAAGTGATGGAAGGCAAGGGCAACTACGGCTACAACGCAGCCAACGGCACTTATGGCGACATGGTCGACATGGGCGTTCTGGATCCGGCAAAAGTAACGCGTCTGGCACTGCAAAACGCAGCGTCGATCGCTTCGCTGATGCTCACCACCGACTGTATGGTCGCCGAGATGGTCGACGACAAGCCAGCTGCTGGCGGCATGGGCGGCGGCATGGGTGGAATGGGCGGCATGGGTGGCATGGAAGGCATGATGTAATGTGCCGCGGCGCGCCGGCAACGGCGCACCGCATGCTGTTCCTGCTGCGCCTCAGGTCGTTGAAGTAATTGTCGTTGCACGAAAAAACCCCGCTTTCAGTGAAATGGAAAGCGGGGTTTTTGTTTGCCTGCGCGTGAAAGCCACTTCTTGTCAGTCGTCTACCTCCACCTGGTCCTGGAAGGCATCGGCCAGCGGCCGATCCAGATTGCGTGCAATGTTTTGCGCGCGCATGTTTGTCAGGCTGCGGCGGATCTTCGTGGCGCGCACTGTTTCGATGCCACCAGTTGCGTCGTCTGGGGGCTCCACTGCTTGGCGCTGCGCATCGTTGCCGCTCTCTGTGGCGTCCACAGTCGTGCTTTCGTATGCGCTGGCCGATTGCAGCTTGCTCGCAACGGGCGCAAGGTCCTTGGCAGAAACCGGCTCCGCCGGGTCGATGTGATCCAGCAAGCGCTTGAGCTGCGCTGCGCAATCGAGGCGTTCCACCAGCGACGGGTTGGCCATCAACAAGGTCGTCATCGGCATCTTGCGCAGCTTATCCAGCACGCCAGCCTGGCCAGCGACATCATCCAATTCAAGCTCGGCATACTCGCGCACACCGGCCTTGAATTCGGCCAGCATCGTCCTGTTGATCTTGGTCGATTCAAGCAGTATGCCGCGGTCGGACCTGGGCATTTTCGAGATCGCCTCCAGTTCGGTGCTGCGCACCTGGCGCGCCGCCTTGGCCAATCTGACCAGCGACTCGATACTCGCCAATGCCGGTGATGGCACACCACGGATTCGCTCGTCCCAGACTTTTTCCACGGCGAGGATAAATGCTTCGGGCGTCACTTTCGAATGGAGTTTGCCGCGAATCGCCTGATAAGCGGATAGCGCCAATTCGAATGTGGCAACCGAGCGTCGGCCAATCCCCGCGACGGTGCATAACTCGTTGGCCAGTTCGACGATCACAGATGCCTTCAGCGCTCGCTCCTGCTTGTTGGCTGACAGCCTGAACTCGGTTC
>NZ_JAUSNH010000082.1 GCF_030645335.1 Lacisediminimonas sp.
GGACTACGGCGATCATGAGACGTGCTGCCGTCCAGTACAGCGATGGCGAGATCAGCGGGAAGGTGTTGTGGACATGGATCACGTCCGGTTTTTCCAGCGAGCAAACCTGTTCCATTTCCAGGGCGGTGCGGCGCGACCAGATGGCGGAAGTGACCGCGGTGCCGGGGTGCTGCAGCAGTTCGTCGTTGTGGCGCCGGTAGGTCGTGACTTCGTGGCCGCGCTCCCGCAGCAGGGAGATCTCGGCGTCGACCACGACGTCTTCGCCGCCGCGCTGTTGGTATGCATTGTGTGCAATCAGGATTTTCATGGGGCGCCGCGTGGTTGGGGAGTCGGGTCGCGTTTTGCTGCTGTGCTTCGCGGCAGGAGTTCATTGAACATCGGCCAAACATGCGCCGTCATGACGCTCGTCAATCCCGTGCATGTGATGCAACAGGCGCTTGGTGCTGCTCAACAGAACCGTATTTGCCAAACCGACGCTCGCCGTGCAAGGGGTTTGCTTTGTGCTGACACAAGATGCGATGGCAGCCGCAGCGGGAAGATCGGTTCATGACATTTGCCTTTGCGGCAGGTGCGGCATTGAACAGGAGACCCGGGTGAAACTGATGGATGCGCAACTGGTGCAGGACCCGCACGAAGCAGGATTGCGCGAACGCATCGTGCAGCGGCAAAGGCAGCGCCTGTCCCGGGCCTTCCAGTCGTTTCACGCGGAGGGCGGCGGCGGTAGCGTGCTGGCGGTGTGCGGACGTGAACGGCATCGCGGCCAGCCGATGATCGCCGGCGACGCCGCCGGCCCCATTGTGGTGACCTGTGCGCTGGAGTTGCAAGTACAGGGCGATGGCCGCAGCCGGTACAGACGAAGCGACGGCCGTCATCTTTCGTATGGCGATGGCGAGTTCGACTGGGTCTGCTGCGATGACGTGCTGGAACATGCCGGCGGCTTCATGCAACAGTTCGCCCTGTTGAAGGAAATGAGCCGGGTGGCCGCCAAGGGGCTGTTCGTGGCCACCGCCAACCGGCGCTATCCGATTGACCTGGATTCCGGCCTGCCCTTGCTGCACTGGCTGCCAACGCCGGTATGGCACCGCCTGACCGGGCAAAAGAGCGGGCAGGGACGACACTTGCTGAGCGCCGGCGCGCTGATGACGATGGCCAGCCTGTTGCCGGGCAAGCACGTGATCGACATCGGGCATGTGCGCCTGGCTGGTCCCAAGGCGAATTTCTTCATGATGATCCGCAAGCCGCAGTAGGGTGGCGGCAGGGGAGGCGGCAACAGGGGAGGCGGCAACAGAAGCGACTCAATAGCAGAGCGCTGCCAGTCTCCCGTTGTCCACCCTTTGCGCCTTGGGCAACCGTCCGGCGACCCGTGCCAGGAATGCGTCAAGCTCGTCCCAGGCGTTGGCCTGCCCGATATCGCGCGAGTGTCCCCACAGGTGGAACACGCCACCGGTTTCGCAGGCGTAATCGAACATGGCGTTGATGCGCTCGATCCAGTTCTCATGCCGCATCGCCAGCCGCAGCAGCTCTGTCCTCTTGCTCCATGCGCCGCCGCGGATGAAATTGCGCAGATAGACGTTACGGGCATGGGGATGGAACTGGCAGGCTGTCGGCATCTCGAAGGGATTGTCGCCGGTGTCCAGGCACAGGTTCATGGTGGTCCGGGCGTAGCTGAAGCCGGCGGTCTGCACCATCCCGATATCGCGCGCGCCATATTTCCCGCCGGGATAGCAGAATCCGGCCACGCGGTGGCCGAGCAACTGCTCAAGTTGCGCCTTGCCTTCGCTGATCTGGGCATGGGCGTCATCGACTGTCAGCGTCTTCAGGAAGCAGTGGTCAAGCGTATGCGAGCCAATCTCGAATTCCCGGTCCAGCGCCCGGATCTCCGTGGGCCGCAGGACTGGATGCCCTTCGCGGTTGCGCACCGGTATGTAAAAAGTCGCGGCAATGCCGTGGCGCTGCAATAGTTCAGCTGTTCGCATGTCGCTCGGATGGCCATCGTCGATCGAGCAGCTGAACAGGGTGGTCATGACGCGGCCTCCGGCATTCAGGAGGACGATCGCTGGCCGGGCGAGCGACTGGCCGGCATGACGCGATCATCCAGGCTGCGCGTGCTGCCGTCTGCAAAGCGGCGGTCGGCCAGGCGCTCCACGACCGTGGCGCCGCGCCCCTTTTTGCGCGGGCTGCCGTCCTGCTCGCTGTCACGCGAACGCGCCAGCGAACAGGCGTCGACCACACCGGCGGCGGCATGGTCGAATGTATAGTTGCTGACCAGCTCCAGGCTGCGCCGCGAAAACCCATGCCACATCGACTCGTCGGTCAGCAGCCGGACCGCGCGGTCGGCCCATTGCGTGACGTCGAGTTCGCGCACAAAGCCATTCTCGCCATCGCGCACCAGTTCGTCGACCACGCCGGCATAGGGCGAAATGATGACCGGCAGCCCCGCTGCGCAGGCTTCATTGACGACCACGCCCCAGACGTCGGCCAGCGTCGGGAACAGGAACATCGACGCGGACTGGTATAGCTGCGGCAAATCGCCCTGGGCGGCGAAACCGTGGAACACGGCCTCGACCAGGCCGGCATGCTCGGCGGCGGTTTGCCTGGTCTGCTGCTCCAGGCTGCCGGAGCCGGCAAACAGGATCCGTGTCCGGCGTCCGAGGCGGCGCGCCGTTTCGACCGCCACATCCAGCGCAAACAAGGGGCTTTTTCCCGGCTCCATGCGGCTGCAAAAGATGAAATCGAATGGCTTGTCGCGCAGGCCGGGCGGCGGCGTGAAAGCGGCATTGTTGGCGCATAGCGGCGACAGGAAGCAGCGCTCGGCGTCGATGCCGTAGCTCATGTAAAGACGCTTGCCGCCAAGGCTGGCGGACAGGAAGGCGGCCGAGCGCGCGAACACGAAGCGCCGCACGATGCGGTGAACGACGGAAAGTGCGCGCTCGGAAACGTCTGTGCCGTCCGTCATCGGAATATGCGGTATGCGCTTGAATGCCGTGTACAGGAAGGCATACAGGTGGGTCGGATTGAAGCCGTCCGTGACGATCACATCGGCGTTGGCGGCTTTCAGGGCCGGCAGCACCTCAATATTGTTGTGGATATAGCGCTCGCCGGCAGCGACGAAGCGCTCCGGCAGGAAGGTATGCGAGAACTCGAACGGCGGCAGGTCCCAGAAGCGGTTTGGCTCGCGGCGGGAGCAGAAGATGACATGCAAGTCCACGCCAGGCGTGCCGGCAATCCGGTTATACATCGGCACGCGATAGGGCGGCGGGGTATTGGCGACGACAACGATTTTTAGCATCGGTACTCTCTGGTTTGGAATCCGCCGGGACAATCGCCTGGCACGGTCTGCGGCGCGCAGGGCGCCATCACGATCAGCCTTTGTCTGCCCTCAATGCCTGATGGCGGTGGTTCGAGTTTATGGAATGATTGCTTGCCGGTTTTGCGTAGCGACAGAATCAGCGGCGATTGCGCCACCGGGCTTGCGCCGCCTCATTGATGCCGGCGCCGCCAGTTGCGCCAGCCGTCTAGCCGCCCGCGCATGACGGCAATGCCGTGCGCGAAATCCGGCCCCAGCGATCCCTTCAGCAGCGGCCGCACGACTGGCGCGATCAGGCCGCGCGCAATCACCCAGGCTGACAAGCCGTGTTTGGCGTACAAGGCGCCGGTACCGCGCGCGCGGCTGCGCGCCGCCAGCCGTGCCTGCACGGTCGCTGCCGGCTGGCCGGGCACGAATGCGTGGTGTACCTCGCCGGCAGGCTCGACCACGATGCGCGCCTGGTCGCGCAATGCGCGCATCACCAGGTCGGTCTCTTCGCCGGCGCCGAACCACTGGCCCACGCCCAGCCGCGCATCGAAGCCGCCGATCGCTTCGAACAGATCGCGCCGAATGAACAGCGTGATCGAGGCAACCGGTACGTCGCGAAACGCGGCGGAGCGCGACCATGACAGTGTCGGGGCAATCACCGGCAACTCGCCTTGCTCGACCCAGCGGATGATCACGCCGTCGGGACGGTCGGCGCCCGCCATGCGCGAGCGCAGCACCGGGACCAGCCTGGCGCCGTACCAGCAATCGTCGTCGGGAAATCCCAGCCATTGGCCGCGCGCCTGCTCTACGCCGCGGTTGCGGGCAGCAGCCAGGTTGGGTGGAGAGTGATGCAGGTGACGCACATCGAGTCCCCTGGCGCGGGCATGCCGGATCGGCTCGTCCAGCCGGCGGTCCAGGTTCTGGTCGATCACGATCACTTCGACGCCGGCACAGTCTTGCGCTGCCAGCGAGTCGAAAAATCGGACCAGTTCGCTGCTGCGGCCGACAGTGGCCAATATCAGTGAGAGCTCGGGTGCTTGCTTGGCGTGCATGGTGGGTTCCCGGCAGTGTGGCTTGGTGTGTGGCTCAGTGTCTGGCTGCGCATTTCGGCCTGCGCCCGGAGGCGCCGCACGGCATGGCGCAAGTGGTGCAGCAGCCGCGCCAGCGGCTCCTTGCCTGCGTGCGACAGGCGCACTTGCATGTCTTCCTCCATGGCAGCGAGCCGGTTTCGGGTGGACAGGCTGCCGGAATGTTCGCGGAAAGCGGCCAGCGCGCGATCCATCTGCACCGGCTCGGCCATCTGCGACAGCTTCAGCCAGAGGTCGTAATCCATGGCATAGCGCAGTTGCTCGTCGAACCCGCCGGCGCGCTGCATCAGCGCGCGCCGCACAAAGGTGGCCGGATGCGGAATGAAATTCCCGCGCAGCAGCCGATCCGGGCTATAGCGTGGAGCGACATATCCTTCCGGCAGAAGCTTGCCGCCAAGGTCGCGCATGGTGCGCCCGAACAGCCAGTCGCGATTGCTTTGCTGCAGTTCGCGCGCGACCGTGGCCAGTACATCCGGCGCAAGGTAGTAGTCGTCCGAATGCAGGTGGGCGATGACATCGCCGCTGGCGGCCCGGATTCCGGCGTTCATGGCGCGGCTGATGCCGCCCTGGACGTTTTCCAGCAGGCGATACGGACGCTGCAGCGCCTTGATCTGCGCCAGCGTGTCGTCGGTCGAGCCGCCATCGACAAAGATCATTTCGACATGCGCATGGTCCTGCATCAGGATCGACTCGATCGCCGCCGGCAGCCAGGCGGCGCTGTTCCAGGTGCAGGTGATGATCGAAAACGACAAGGGCGCCTGCGTGCGGATCGATGGTGAAGCTGGCCCTGGCCTGGCCGACTGGCCTGATGCGTGGCTGGGGCTTTCATTGACCGTGCGTGCCGTCCTTTCCGTCAGCGGGCCGGGCGGGCGGCGATAGATGTCGAGCAATTCGCGTACCGCCCGGTCCACCCCGCCGGCGGCATCGGGCGGATAGGCATAGTCCGGATGCGGCTGGAATTGCAGCAGGGCGTCTACCAGGCCGGGCAACTCCTGGAATAGCCGCAATTGCCCGGCGCCGCAGGCATGGCGCGCCAGTTCCGGCGTGCCGCCGCGTGCCAGTGCAAAGGTGGTCTTGCCCAGCGCCAGCGCTTCCAGGATCGTGGTGGCGCAGGGTTCTTCCCAGACCGATGGCACGATGATGGCGTCGGCAGCGGCCGCCATCGCCAGCGTTGCTTGCTGGTCGCACCAGCCGACGAAGCTGATGCGTTCGCTGGCAAAGGCTTGCCGCAGGCGCGCCTCGTCGCTGCCGTCGCCGGCAATGCGCAGCCGGAAGTGGGCAGGCAGGCGCGGCGCCAGTTCCTGCAACAGCGCTTCGATGCCTTTTGCCGGATAGAGCTTGGCGGCGACGAACAGTTCGACCGTGCCCTTGCCGATGCCGGCGGCGGCGTCATCCTTGCTGCGGCCGGGCGGATTTTTGTCGGCGCTGCGATCGCGGCGAACCTGCAGCAGGCGCTGTTCGTCGATGAAATTGTGCAGTGTCATGCCCCACTGCTGCTGGCCCATGCTGCGGGCGAAATTTTTCCTGAGCATGTCGGACACGAAAATGGTCTTGTGGCGGCGAAAGGCGTCGGCGACTTCGTTGCGGTAGATCCGCACTGCCGCCCCCGACACGATGCGCTGGACGCGGTTGGGATTTTCGGTCTTGCAGCCGGCGCAGGCGCGCGGATCGGTTTCGACGCAGATATTCCCGCGCACGAAGCGCGTATTGAGCAGGCAATCGCTGCCCTGGTCATGCCGGGTCTGGATGAAATTGATGTGGCGCGGGATGTAGCGCGCCACATTCGGCACATGGCCGTGGTAGTGGATCGCGTCATAGTCCGCTGCGCGGCGCAGGATGATGCGGGCGAAGCGACGTGCAATGGCGCTGCGGCGCGGCGGCATGAAGACACCCAGCGCCACTTCTTTCCAGCCGGCGATATGGCCGTCGAGCTCGGCAAAGAAGCGGCCCCCGAACTTCCCTTCCTCGCCGGCGACCTCGATCGGATGCAGGCGCGCCCCCATGAAGTCGACCTGGTGACCGGCGCGCACCAGCGCGCGCGCCAGCGTCAGCGCATGCTTGGCCAGGCCGCCCATGCTGGGGTAGGGTACATCCTCGCTGACGATCAGGATCCGCATGTCGTCCTCAGGAGACCAGGCGGCGCGCCACCGACAGCATGGCGGCGCGCTCGTCGATGTTGGCGATGAATACGATATAGGCCGCGCCCAGTGAGGTCAGTCCGATCACGGTGGCCGCAATCGTGCCGGCGACGCCGCCTGGCAACAGCATGGTGACCGGATAGACCGCGCCGAACACCAGCAAGCCGACCATTGCGCTGCGTCCCCAGCCCAGCTGGACCGAGTCGGAAAACGAGAACGGCACGGTGCGGCCATGCACGTACAGCAGGAAGCTGGCCCCGAGCACGAGCGTGGCGATCAGGTGGCCGACGGTGGCGCCGACGATGCCCGACAGCAGGCAGCCGGCATACACCAGCGACACCCCGACCACGGCGCGCACCAGCGCAAAGCGGCCGGTAATGCGCGGGTGGCCCAGCGCGTCGTTGACCAGCGAGGGAATATTGGTCAGTGAATCGACCATCATGGCGAGCGTCATCAACACCAGCACCGGATAGCCGGCAGCGACGAATTCCTCGCCGACCCACTGGCGCAGGAATTCCTCGCCCGCCAGCACGATGGTGCCCAGTGCAATCAGGTTGATATAGGTAATGTGCCGCATCGCGCCAAAGTAGATGATGCGCAATTCACCGAGCCGGTTGGTGGCCGCCAGCGCCGATGCACGCGGATAGATCACGCTGGAGAGCCGGTAAGTCAGGCCCAGGATGCGCCCGGCCAGCGTGGCCGGTACGGTATAGAAGGCCAGCGCCACCGGGCCGGCGAGCGAGCCGATGATCAGCTTGTCGCCGTGCTGGTGCAGCGTGGACGCCAGCTTGCTCAGGTAGGCGTAGGCGGAGAACGAGGTCATGCCGCGCCGCACCGCCGGCCCCGGCCAGCAAATGCCCATGTCGAGCTTGAACGAGTGCAGCAGCCAGACCAGGTAAGCGACATTGAGGATGGAAACGCCGATGCGCACCGCAATCACGCCGGCAATGCCGCCACCGGCGATGGCCACCAGTACGGATGCGACGCTGACGGCGATGCCGAAAAATGCCTCGCTCTGCGCCGAACGGTCGTAGCGCTGCAAGGCTTGCGGCACCGTGATCAGGTAGTTCTGCACCTGGGTCACGGCAAAGCCCACCGCGCCGATCTGCAGCGCCAGTACCGTGTCCGCATGCAGCGATGCCGACACGGTAAAGAACTGGTCCAGCAACCAGCCCGCCGACAGGAAAATGGCCAGTCCGCCGACTGCGCCCAGCGCACCATAGAACATGGCGCCAAACCAGAAGGTTTCGGCAAAGCGGCGGCGCTCGCCGGCGGCGTGCGATTCAGCCAGGTATTTGATGGCGCCGGCCGAGAGGTTGACGTCGAGCACGCCGAAATAGCCGATCACGGAGCCGATCAGGGTGACGATGCCGAAGCC